>JAGLDQ010000262.1 GCA_023145535.1 Cocleimonas sp.
AACCTTGTTGCGGGAGAGCTAACAGTGGTTTCTTTTGGCGGTGCTTATGGTGCAGCACAAAAGAAGCATATGATTGACCCGTATGTTAAAGAAACGGGTACAAAAGTTTTATTTGAAGATTACTCAGGCGGTGTTGCTGAGCTTAAAGCACAAGTAGAGTCTAAAAATGTTAAATGGGATGTGCTTGATATTGAATATATTGATGTAGAGCGCGCCTGTTCTGAAGGTATGTTAGAAGTTTTCCCGCATGATAAATTACCGAAAGGTGATGATGGAACCGCTGCAAAAGATGATTTTACGCCAGCGGCATTAGGTAATGAATGTGCGGTAGGCAATATTGTTTGGTCGGTTATTTTTGCACATAAAAATGATCTTAAAACAAAACCAACAAAGATTGCGGATATTTTTGATACCAAAAAAATTCCAGGTAAACGTGCCTTTAGAAAAAGACCACAAGTTAATCTAGAGTGGGCTTTAATGGCCGATGGTGTTGCGCTTAAAGATATTTATAAAGTATTAGGCACAGAGAAGGGCGTTAAACAAGCCTTTGCAAAATTAGATACGATCAAAAAAGACATCGTTTGGTTTGATTCTTGGTCGCAAGCGCCACAGCTCTTAAATGATGGTGGTGCCGTGATTGTACAATCGGCTAATGGTCGTATTTACAGCGCAATCAAGAAAGACAAAAGTGACTTTAATATTGTTTGGGACGGACAAGTTTATGACTTAGACGGCTGGGCAATTCCTAAAGGTTCTAAGAATAAAGAAGAAGCGATTAAGTTTATTCTTTCAGCAACAAGAACTAAGCCATTAGCGGGTATGCAAGATGTTGCTTATGGGCAAACTCGTAAGTCATCGGAGTCTTTAGTGGCTGATGATGTGAAACCACAACTTCCTTCAGCACATTTGGATGAAGGGATTAAGGCAAGTGCAGAGTTTTGGGCTGACAATGGCTCTGAGCTAGGTGAGAAATTTACCGCTTGGTTGATTAAGAAGTAAGTCTATGTAGTCAATATAAAACCACGGAGTACGGTGTATTCCGTGGTTAATTGTTTTTTAGTCACTCAACTGGAAGCCAAAAAATTATATGCCAAATACTGATACAACCGTCAATGATTCAAGCGATCACCTTGCGCTTAATTCTGAACATAGACAAAAGTATAATCAGGCAATAAGACGTGAGAAAACCAAAGCACTGGTTTTAGTCTTGCCATTGCTCTTTTTCCTCATTGTATTTTTCATCACGCCGATTGGCTATATGTTGTACCGTAGTTTTTATAACCCTACTGTGGCAAATCTTGCTCCAAAAACCAGTGAGGTCTTAACAAAATGGCAGGATATATCAAAGCCACCCAATGAAGAAACCTATAAAACGCTTGCGTATGAAATTAAACAGCTCCAAAAAACACGTCTTTCAGGTAAGTTTGCCGAAGAGGTAAATAGACGTTTGCCACGTACAGGCAGTGTTATTAAGCGAACCGCACGAAAAATCAAAAATATAGCGCTTGATGATGTTAAAAATTACCAAGAATTATTAATCTCCCTTCATGAAAAATGGGGGCAGCCCGAAATATGGACAGGCATCCGCGCCGCTAGTGATAAATTTACCATCAATTATTACGCCAATGCGCTGGATTATAAGCTAGAACCCTCAGGGAAAATTGTAAAGCAGCCTGAAGATAGGCAAGTCTATCTTCCTATTTTAATGCGTACCTTTTATATTGCGCTAATCATCACGTTATTAACCTTTTTACTGGGTTATCCTGTTGCCTATTATTTATCACTTATTCCACTCAAAAAGGCAAGTATTCTCCTTATTTTTGTTCTTTTGCCTTTTTGGACTTCGTTATTAGTACGAACTACCGCATGGATTGCTATTTTGCAATCTAATGGTGTCATCAATCAAAGCCTACTCTCATTGCATGTGATTGATAAGCCGCTGGATATTATTTACAACCAATTCTCTACCATTTTAGCAATGACACATATTCTCTTACCCTTTATGATTTTGCCCTTATACAGCGTTATGAAAGGTATTGATCCATCCTATGTGCGCGCCTCACAATCACTTGGAGCGAATCCATTTAAAGCCTTTATTCAAGTCTACTTTCCACTAAGTTTGCCAGGTTTGAGCGCAGGCGCTTTGTTAGTCTTTATTATTTCAATAGGTTATTACATTACGCCTGCATTGATTGGCGGTGTCGATGGGCAACTTATTAGTAATTTAGTGGCACATCATATGCGTAGTACGAATAATTGGGAGTTAGCGGCCGCATTAGGTTCGGTATTATTGGTGTTAATTATTATTTTCTACTGGATATACGACCGCTTGGTCGGTGCCAGTAATATTAAATTATAAAAGGGGTTGAGCATGTTACCTGTTTATTACAGCCCTATTAGAAAGCTTTGGCATTATGGTTTGCGCGCTATTGTTGGATTAGTGTTACTTTTTTTAATCTTTCCAATTCTAGTTGTATTGCCGCTATCTTTTAATAGTGAACCCTTCTTTACCTTTACTGAAGGCATGTTAAAACTAGACCCTGCCGCCTATTCGACTAAATGGTATGTGGAATTTTTTACTGATCATAAATGGAATATCGCGCTTAAAAACAGCTTTTACTTTGCGTTTATGTCCACTATTTTGGCCACCATTTTAGGCACAGTGGCGGCGGTTGGTTTGGCATCAGACCGAATGCCCTTTAAATCCTTAATCACCGCCCTTCTAATTTCACCGATGATCGTTCCTTTAGTGATTATTGCGGCAGGCATGTACTTTTTTTATTCTGCGATTAATATAGCAGGGTCAGATATAGCCATCATTTTTGCTCATGCAATCTTAGGAACGCCCTTTGTTGTTATTACTGTGACAGCCACCCTCGCGGGTTTTGATAAGTCATTGCTAAGAGCCTCAAGTAGTCTAGGGGCAAATCCTGTGAGTACTTTCTTTCATGTTACTTTCCCATTAATCCGCCCAGGGGTCATATCGGGGGCGTTATTTGCTTTTGTTACCTCTTTTGATGAAGTGGTGCTGATTATCTTTTTAGCTGATCCTGATCAAAGAACCATCCCAAGGCAAATGTTCTCAGGTTTGCGTGAGCAAATAAACCCCACCATTCTTGCCGCCGCTTCATTGCTGATTTTGATCTCGATCGTTCTCTTATTTACAATCGAAATATTACGTCGACGCTCGGAGAGTAAGGGAATGTTTCAGGAATAAGCCTTTCATTTAAACCAGCCCATAAAAAGCAGGAAATAATAAAATAGAGGATAATACCAAAATCTGTATAGCAATAAACGGTGTAACCCCTTTGTAAATATCGATTGTCCTCACTTGAGGGGGCGCAACGCCTTTGAGATAAAATAGGCTAAATCCAAATGGCGGGGTGAGGAATGAGGTTTGTAGGTTCATGGCGATTAAAATAGCAAACC
>JAGLDQ010000263.1 GCA_023145535.1 Cocleimonas sp.
CCTGAATAATCTTCAAATAAAATCTTTGTACCTGTTTCTTTAACATAAGGGTCGATCATATGTTTCTTTTGCGCTGCACCATACGCACCGCCAAAAGAAACCACTGTCAGCTCTCCAGCAACAAGATTTGCAGATAGTAATGAACTTGCTACCAATAAACTTAATTTTAACTTTTTCACTCTTTTACTTCTCCTTTGGGTATAAATTTGCCATGCGCTATATTTGTAAAGCACGGCAATCTTTAGACAACCAGCCTAACGTTACTGATTGCCCTTCTTTTAAATCATCAAACTTAAAAGAATTCGGTTGTTTGATGATAAATTCTGCGCTGTCATTCAAAAATCGAATATAAATGCGCAGATGATCACCAATATAAATTATTTGCTTAATAACGCCCTCAAAAATATTCTCACAATCAACACCATGCTGATCAGGATTCATAATCACTTTTTCAGGGCGAATGGATAAATACACATCAGAATCTGACTCACTGAGATTAACGGCTAATGCGGTCACTGAGTCATTTTCTGTTATTTTCACCCGCACATTACCATTATCCTGATGCGCTTCTATATGCCCATCTAAATGATTATTTTCACCAATAAACTCCGCCACAAATTTATTATCAGGAGATTCATATAAGGTTTTTGGATCAGATATTTGCTGGATTACGCCCTGTTCAAACACCGCAATGCGATCTGACATAGTCAGTGCCTCGGTTTGATCGTGGGTGACATAGATAACGGTAAAGCCAAGCATTTCATGTAGCTTTTTTATCTCATACTGCATTTGCTCACGCAGATTTTTATCCAACGCGCCTAAGGGTTCATCCATTAACACTAATTGTGGTTCGTAAACTAAAGCTCTGGCTAATGCGACACGCTGTTTTTGACCACCTGAAAGCTGATTAGGATAACGATTAGCAAAGCTTTGTAACTCGACTAAATCTAGATATTTATTCACACGCGCTTTTTTCTCAGCCTTGCTCATTTTACGAAATTTAAGGGGATATGCCAGATTTTCGGCAATGGTCATATGGGGAAATAAAGCATAGTTTTGAAACACCATGCCAATATTACGCTTATGTGGCGTAGTGTGGCGAATAGCTTTGCCATTCACATAAATTTCACCACTCGTAATATCTTCAAAACCTGCCAGTAACATTAAACAGGTTGTTTTACCCGAGCCAGACGGCCCTAACATAGTGACAAACTCACCTTGTTCTATATCGAGATTAAGCTCTTTAACGACAAAAATTTTACCATCATAACTCTTTTTTACCTTATCGAACTTAACGCAAATATCAGACATATTGTATGCTTTCATTGGGATGATGAGTATACACTAGTTTAAAAATTGCGATAAATCAATTTTAGATAATGAATGTTACGTATGTAGTTAATCAAAAAAAACCTAGTAGTAGGCTACTATACTTGTACAGCTCGTGCTGAATACGCAATGAACAAGAAATCTATCTTATTGAAGGTAATACCAAATGACAAAAAAAATAACCAAACTCATGGTCGCCAACCGTGGCGAGATTGCGATTAGAATTTTACGGGCTGCATTTGAGTTAAAATTACGTACGGTATCGATGTTTACCTATGAGGATCGTTTTTCACCACATCGTTATAAAGCGGATGAGGCGTATCAGATTGGCGCTGATGATGAGGCGTTAGCACCTTATTTAGATATTGAAGCCATTATTGAATTGGCAAAACTAAATCAGGTGGATGCAATTCATCCAGGTTATGGTTTTTTATCCGAGAATGTTCGTTTTGCGCAACGATGCCGTGAGGAGGGGATTATTTTTATCGGCCCTGATCCAGAGGTAATGGAGCAGTTGGGTGATAAAATAAAAGCGAAAAAAAATGCTATTAAAGCAGGTATTCCTGTTATTGAAGACAGTCAGCTTGCGTTGGATAGTGTTGATATTGCGAGGCAGGAGGCGAAGCGTATTGGTTTTCCGTTAATGATCAAGGCAGTTTCGGGTGGTGGTGGTCGTGGTATGCGGGTATTACGTGCTGAAGAGGAGTTAGAAACGGCATTTAATGACGCGCGCAGTGAGGCAGCGAAGGCATTTGGTGATGATACTTTGTTTTTAGAAAAGTATATTGATTCACCAAAGCATATTGAAATTCAAATATTAGGTGATAATCACGGTAATTTGGTGCATTTATACGAGCGTGATTGTTCGGTTCAACGCCGTTTTCAGAAGGTCGTTGAAGTTGCACCGAGTATGGGATTATCAGATCAGACCCGTGAAAAACTGTATACCTATGCGCTGGCTGTTACTAAACAGGTTAACTACAATAATGCAGGAACGGTCGAGTTTCTGGTGGATAAAAAAGAGAATATTTATTTTATTGAAGTTAATCCTCGGGTACAAGTTGAGCACACTGTTACCGAAGTAGTGACGGGAATTGATATTGTCCGTAGCCAGATTCAGATTGCCAGTGGGTGCAAATTATCCAGTCCTGAGATTGATATTCAGTCACAGGATGCGATTAGTTGCCGTGGTTTTGCCGTGCAATGTCGTATTACCACCGAAGATCCTGAACAGGATTTCAAGCCTGATTTTGGAACCATTATTGCCTATCGCAGCGCAGGTGGGCTGGGAATTCGCCTTGATGCGGGTGCGGTTTATTTGGGGGCGAAAGTTTCCCCCTTTTATGATTCGATGCTGGTTAAGGTCACCGCATCGGGTCGTACCATGAAGGAGGCACTAGAGCGTTCTAGCCGTGCCTTATGTGAGTTTCGTATTCGTGGGGTTAAAACCAATATTGGCTTTATGCTCAATGTATTAAAGCATCCTACCTTTGCATCAGGTAAGGCGCGGGTTACCTTTTTAGAGAAAAATCCTGAGTTATTTGACATTGATACGAATTACGACCGTGGTACTAAAACATTACGCTATTTAGCCAATCTAGCCGTGAATGGTCATCCTGATATTAAAAAGCCTGATATTGAGCGCAAGTTTCGAATCCCCATTATTCCTGAGTATGATAAATTTTCCGCCTATCCAAAAGGCACTAAAAACAAGTTAGATGAACTAGGTGCTGATGGTTTTGTGGATTGGATTAAAGCACAGGATAATATTCTCTATACTGATACTACCCTACGAGATGCGCATCAGTCCTTATTGGCAACGCGGGTGCGAACTACCGATATGCTAAAGGTGGCAGAGGGTTTTGCTAAAAATCATTCACAACTCTTTTCCTTAGAAATGTGGGGTGGCGCAACCTTTGATGTAGCACTGCGCTTTTTGCACGAATGCCCTTGGGAGCGCTTACGTTTATTACGTGAAAAAATCCCTAATATTCTCTTTCAAATGCTGTTTCGTGGCTCTAATGCAGTCGGCTACAAAGCCTATCCTGATAATTTAATTGAAAAATTCATTATTGAATCATCCGAACAAGGGATTGATGTTTTTCGTATCTTTGATTCATTAAATTGGATTGAAGGAATGCGAAAATCGATTCAAGTGGTACGTGAGCAAACTAATGGATTAGCTGAAGCGACGATTTGCTATACAGGTGATGTATTAAATTTAGACTCGAAGAATAAATACAATCTCACTTATTATACCGATCTAGCCAAGCAATTAGAGGATGCAGGTGCACACATTATTGCACTTAAAGATATGGCGGGTTTGCTTAAACCCTATGCAGTGCAAGAGCTGATTCCTGCCTTAAAAGAAGCCGTTGACTTACCGATTCATTTGCATACTCACGATACCTCCTCTATGCAAGCTGCAACCTTATTAAAAGCAATTGAAGCCGATGTCGATATTGTTGATACCTGTTTAAGCTCCATGTCAGGCTTAACGTCACAACCTAATTTCAACTCAATGGTGGCCGTAATGCAAGGTCAGCCTCGTGAACAAGCCTATGATTTAAAATCATTAAATCAATATGCAAACTACTGGGAAGATGTGCGTGAGATTTATTACCCCTTTGAGTCAGGCTTAAAAGCAGGCACAGCCGAGGTTTATGAGCATGAAATTCCAGGTGGGCAATATTCCAATCTACGCCCACAATCCATGGCATTAGGGTTGGAGCATAAGTTTGAAGCGGTGAAAAAAAACTATGCCATCGTAAATAAAATGTTTGGCGATATTGTCAAAGTCACCCCCTCGTCCAAAGTAGTCGGTGATATGGCAATTTTTATGACCTCAAACGATTTAACAGAAGCCGATGTCATGGCGCAAGGCTCAACACTCGTCTTTCCTGATTCCGTGATTGATCTATTTAAAGGCAATTTAGGACAAACCGACAAAGGCTTCCCCGCAGAATTAAGCAAACTAATTTTAAAAGGCAAGCAACCCTTCACCGATGCGCCTAATGCACACTTAGCCTCCGTTGATATTGAGGTCGAATTTATCGCTTTTCAACAACAGTTTAATAATGAATGCACTATGTTGGATTTCCTATCCTACAAAATGTATCCCAAAGTTTATAATGACTTTTATCAAAGCCAACAAGACTATGGTGATATTCAAACACTTCCCAGTACCGCCTTTTTCTACGCTCTCAAACAACGCGAAGAAGTACGCGTAGAATTAGCGCAGGGAAAAATCATTATTATCAAACTGCTCTATATTTCAGATGCTGATGAAGGTGGGATTCGCACCGTCACCTTTGATTTTAACGGACAAACCCGAAGTATTACCGTGCGTGATGATGCCGTAGTCTCCACTAAAAAAATCAATCGTAAAGCAGTGGAAGAAAATGAAATAGGCACGCCCATTTTAGGTCGCTTATCACAGATTATGGTGACAGAAGGTGATGACATTGAGAAAGATACACCACTGTTTGTCATTGAAGCCATGAAAATGGAATCGACTATAACAGCACCCTTTGCAGGTATTGTAGGGAGGATTCATTTAGAGGAAGGAGAGATTTTGGAGCAGGGAGATTTGGTAGTCGAAATGGGGTAATCGAGCGGTAACTATCGTTGTTTAATCAACCTGTACAACATCAGGAAGTTATTTCGTGCACGTTCTTTACTTCATGACTATAATCGCCTCCCCATGCAAACAGATAACCCGAACATTCTAATATTTCAAGATATTGATCAAATTACTCCCTATTTTAAGCAGTATGGTGATTCCTGTATGTCATATTCAGGTCTGCAAGAAGGTTTGGAATATTTTTTAATTAAGGGGATCGGTTATATAAGTTATCTGCGGTATAAGCACCGTCTTTTTTCACCAAGGGGTAAAATAATTGTCCTTGCTGATCCTGTTTGTGCCAAAGAAAACTACTCCTATTTGTTGCAACAATTTATTAAAAATAATCCAAAGGTGATGTTTATTCAAATATCACGAGAGGTTGCGGTGATTCTTGATCAACTTGGCTATGAAGTTAACCAGTTTGGGGTTGAGACTGAAATGGCTATTCAACAGTATGATCTAAAAGGAAAAACAAAAAGCAGTTTAAGACAGTGGCGAAATAAGTGTCAGCGTGAAAACGTTGAAGTTGAAGAAATTGATCTTTATCAATGCAAGCAAATCGAAGAAATAAAATTATTGTCCGCATCTTGGCTCAAGAGCAAAGGCGGAAAACAACTTTCTTTTTTAAACCGTCCTTTTCTTTATCAAAACGAGACTGATACACGCTGTTTTGTTGCGAGACAGCATAATAAGTTAGTTGGGGTTACTGTTTTTGATCCACTTTATCGAAATGGTAAAGTGTATGGTTATTATCATAATATTGATCGTATTTTAGAAAATGTCCCACATGGCGTAAGTCCTTATCTTATTTTAGCCGCAATGGATGTTTTTCGTCAGGAGAAAGTGGAAATCCTTTCTCTTGGTATGTCTCCTTTGTATCAGTTAGGTGCTGAGTTTAACTACAA
>JAGLDQ010000264.1 GCA_023145535.1 Cocleimonas sp.
CCAACATTTGAGTGAAAGCCGGTAGCTCTGCACCAAAACCTTCGAAAATACTTTTAAATTGCGGGATAACAAAAATTAACATAATAGCTGATACCACAAATGCCATGATCATAACCATCATGGGGTACATCATCGCCTTTTTAACTTTAGCCTTCATGCGTTCGGTTTTTTCTTTATAAATTGCAACTTTTTCCAGCATATCTTCCATCGTGCCTGCTTGCTCACCTGCTGCGACTAGATTGACGAACAAATCATCAAAATGTTTCGGTTGATTGCCTAGCGCCGTGGCAAAATCAGCCCCTCCTTCAATATCCTTTTTTATTTTTTTAACCATTTCTTGCATAGCCGCATTTTCTAGACCACTGCCAATTAGCTCTAATGCTTGGACTAAGGGTACGCCAGAGCGCATCATTGTGGTTAATTGACGTGCAAAATGTGCAATGTCAGCGGGTGTTATTTTACCGCCACCAAATAAGGATTTACGTTTAGGGCGTACCCAACGAGGTTTAATACCTTTTCGGCGTAGCCCGGCTCGGATCACATTTGCGTTGGGGGCTTGTATTTCCCCGCGAATTTTCACACCATTTTTATTAATCCCTTCCCATTCAAAATAAGGAAGTTCGGCCTTTTGTTTTCTTTGATTATAAGTAGCACTTGCCATAATTAATCCTTGGTAACACGTTCTAATTCAGCCAAGGAAGTGACTCCTTGGCGTACTTTGTCGATGCCAGATTGGCGTAAATCATTAACATTTTCTTTTTTTGCCTGTTCAGCAAGGTCAATTGCATTGCCACCTTCCATCACCATTTTTGCCATTACCTCAGAAATAGGCATGACCTGATAAATACCAACTCGGCCCTTATAGCCTCCAGAGCAGTCGCCACAGCCTTTTGGCTCATATATTTTTAACGTACCACTGTCTATTTCTTCTTTTTTAAAACCCAGTTGGAGTAAACTTTCACTCGGAATTTCAGTAGTTTGCTTACATGTTTTACACAGTCGTCTTGCCAGACGTTGGGCAACAATTAAATGTACAGAAGAGGCAATATTAAAGGGCGGCACACCCATATTAACAAGTCGTGTTAAGGTTTCAGGGGCGCTGTTAGTATGCAGTGTGGAGAGAACTAAATGACCTGTCTGTGCGGCTTTTACTGATATTTCAGCCGTCTGAAGGTCTCGAATCTCGCCGACCATAATAATGTCAGGATCTTGACGTAAAAAAGCACGCAAGGTTGCGGCAAAGGTCAATCCTACTTTTTCATTGACATTGACCTGATTGATACCAGGAACTTGTATTTCTGCAGGATCTTCGGCAGTGGAGATGTTTTTTTCTGATGTATTGAGAATATTTAAACAAGCATAGAGCGATACTGTTTTACCACTACCAGTTGGTCCTGTAACCAGCACCATGCCATCAGGTTTAGCAATTGCAGAGAGTAAATCTTCTTTTTGTTTAGGATCAAATCCTAAATTTTCAATACCTAGTGCCGCCGTATCGGAGTCAAGAATACGCATTACTATTTTTTCACCATACAAGGTGGGTAAGGTATTTACACGAAAATCGACATATTTTTCATCACTGACTTGAAAGTGAATGCGGCCGTCCTGAGGAATGCGGCGTTCTGATGAATTTAAGCGTGACATAACTTTTATACGGGAGGTTAGCTTACGAGCAATACCCTTGGGGGGCATACTAACGACCTGCAATATACCATCGATGCGATAGCGTACTCTGAGGATTTTTTCATAGGGTTCGACATGAATATCCGATACACCCTTAGAAATAGCATGGCTTAATAACTCATTGACAAAATGGGTAACATCAACCCCATGGTCATCTGCTTCTTCTTCTTTTGATTCCAGATCATGGGTTTCAACCACCAAGTCTTGCGCTTCTGTGGCAGATGAAATACTCATTCCTGATGTGACAGAATCGGTCCCATTTGATCCATGCAGCATGCTTTGTAATTTGTCATACTCAACGACAACAGCTTCTGGAACCATCTCTGTTGCAAACTTTAAATCACTGAGGTTCTCTAGATGATGCGGATCGGCAACACCAACAAATAAGGCATTCGCTACACTAAATAGCGGAATCATATTCATTTTTTTCAAGCTATCAATTGAAATTAGCTCTGTAATTTCAGGTGTAATATTGATCGCATCAAGATCAATTACACTCATGCCATACTCACGCCCACAAGCCATCGCCATGCAGTAAGGGCTCACTAATTCTTTTTGAAGTAAGTGAGTTACTAATGGTTTGTTGCGCGCCGTTGCTTCTGCCATTGCTTTGGATGCAACATCAGAGGACAGCTTATCTTCTTTGATAAGTGTTGTTAAAACGCCTGGTAATATGAGTTCAGCTGTCTCGGACATGATGCTTGGATTCATCGTTATTTTTATTATTTGAACCTAAACTCTATCAGTAATTGAAAATATTAAAAGTTCAGGTCGAAGTATTATTGAACTAATTCTATGTTTATTTTAGACTACAAAGTAGTCATTGCGGATAATTGGTAGAACGGATTCTTTACGGTTTCAAGGCCTCTTTGATCGTTATCAAGTTTTATAAATATTTCTTAAAGAAAAAATGATATAAGCCCATGCTCGTGAGTAAAGGAATCCAGAGTGACCAGAAAACATCAGAAAGAAAATGTCCTCCCGCTGCCATTCTTGCGAAGCCAAATAGACAGCCTAAGCTTAATGAGAATACAAGTGCATAATTAGCCCATTTTAACCGTCTTTTATACCATAAAAACCAGAAAGCAATAAAACCAAAACCCAGTGAACTATGACCGGAAGGAAAAGAGTTGCCCTCTCCTTGTGCGTTGTATTTGAAGGGCGGTACATACTGCTCTGTGCCACCAAATGATGCATTATGAACAGGGCGAGGGCGACCCCAATTTTCTTTAAGTAACGTATTGACAATTAACCCAGGCCCAATCACAAAGCAGAGTAAGATAAAAATAGCTTGTATACGATACGGTTGCCATGATGTTTTAAGAGAAGAAAGGAGAATAATGAGTAGAGTAGAAGCAATAATACTCATCGTGAGAATAGCCCCTAGCTGGTAGAAAAAATGCCATATGATGGTATCACCTAAAGGCCAAGGATTGCTCAGCTCTGGGTGATAAAAAAAATCAGCAACCTGTAAATCAATGTCAGACAACCAGAAAATAGCTGTATGTGCGGTTATTAAGAGTAAAAAGAGTGAAAGAGTAAAATATTTAGTATTTTGCATTATCTACCTAAAAATTATGGTCTTAATATTATCAACAAACACGCATCTTTCAATATGATAACGTACGGCTTTAGCTAAAGCGCTATTTTCCATATCACGCCCTAATGCTGATAGTTCGTTAGGCTGTTGCGTATGATTAACGCGCTCCACCACTTGTTCTATAATAGGGCCTTCATCAAGGTCACTTGTGACATAATGTGCGGTTGCGCCAATCAACTTTACCCCGCGTGCATAGGCTTGATGATAGGGGCGAGCCCCTTTAAAACCAGGGAGAAAGGAGTGATGAATATTAATGCAACGCCCCTGCAAAGTAGTACATACATGTTCAGATAAAATCTGCATATAACGTGCTAAAACAACTAATTCAGAATTTGTTTCTTTGATAAGCGCTAACAATCTAGCTTCCTGCTCTTGCTTGCTATGCTGCTTATCAATGGGTAAATAAACGAAGCGAATACCCTCGCGCTCTACAATTGGGCGTAAATCGATATGATTAGAAACAACAGTAGTGACCTCCATTGCTAATTCACCTTTATTCTTGCGGTATAGCAGATCAGTTAAACAATGGTCTTCTTTTGAAACCATAATGAGTACCCGCATCATTCTATCTTTATTACAAATTTGCCAATCCATTGAAAATTGTTCAGCAATAGGTGTTAAGCCTTCATGTAGGGCTTCAATGCTTGGTGATTTACTCGAATTAAGGTAAAACTCAATACGACAGAAGAAATTTTTTTCAACTTCATCATCATACTGATTCATTTTATTCACATAACAGTCTTTATCAGAAAGATAGCTAGCAATGGTTGCAATAATGCCTGAGCGGGCAGGGCAGGTAACCGTTAAAATATAGTGCTTGGATGATCGTTTCATTATTTTTAGTATTTTATTAAAAAAGCAGAGCCATGTAAGGCACAGAACACGTCGAAAATTAGGATTATTTTCGGCATCCTTCATCTTTGCTAAAAGTAGTTTATACTTTTGTTAATCGTAGGGTCGGTTACGTAAACTCCACCGACCCTACAAAAGAGAATAAAGTGTCAAATGAAATATGCCTTGTTTTCTGTGTATTTTGTATCTTCCGTGGCCATTGTTTATTTATTTTCTCTATTTTTAATTAAGTCGTCAACAACAGATGGATCAGCGAGTGTTGAAATATCACCTAAATCATCGACTTCGTTAGTCGCAATTTTGCGTAATATACGGCGCATAATTTTTCCTGAGCGCGTTTTAGGTAAGCCTGGTGCCCATTGAATAATATTAACTTTGGCAATAGGGCCGATTTCGTGCCGCACTTGCTTAACAAGTTCAGTTTTAAGCGCATCTGTGCCTTCAATACCCGCCATTAGTGTTACATAAGCATAAATTCCTTGCCCTGTTAGGTCGTGTGGATACCCGACAACAGCTGCTTCTGCGACAGTTGAATGCAAAACTAAAGCCGATTCGATTTCTGCTGTGCCCAGCCGATGTCCTGAAATATTGAGCACATCATCAACACGACC
>JAGLDQ010000265.1 GCA_023145535.1 Cocleimonas sp.
GATCCATAGCAAGGTTTCCTGTGGCGGGGTTGCCTTCGATAACATTCCCTTCATCATCCAGTAAGACAGGGCTAACACCAAAGAAAGGTGCGGTTGCTGAGCCTGGTTTTAGATTATGAACACCAGGAAGCGGGGTCATCATATGTGAACCCGTTTCAGTCTGCCACCATGTGTCAACAATCGGACACTTTCCATTGCCGACTACATTGCTATACCACTCCCATGCTTCTGGGTTGATTGGCTCACCAACGGTTCCTAACACTCGTAATGACGCTCGCGAAGTGGCTTCGACAGGGTCATTACCAGCACGCATTAAGGCACGAATCGCGGTTGGTGCGGTATAGAAAATATTCACTTGATGCTTATCAACCACCTGCCAAAAGCGTGATAAATCAGGGTAATTAGGTACGCCTTCAAACATTAACGAGGTTGCACCGTTTGCTAATGGCCCATAAACGACATAAGTATGTCCTGTTACCCAGCCAACATCTGCAGTGCACCAATATACATCGCCTTCTTTGTAATCAAACACCGTTTTATGGGTCATCGCTGCTTGTACAAGATAGCCACCCGTAGAGTGCAATACGCCCTTAGGCGTACCTGTAGAACCTGAGGTATAAAGAATAAAGAGGGGATCTTCGGAATCCATTTCCTCAGCAGGGCAATCAGCACTAGCTGCAGCCACGGCATCGCCATACCAGACATCACGCTTGTCATTCCATGCAATAGCCTCTCCGCCACGTTTGACGACAATACAAGTATGTACATTAGGACAGGATTTAAGCGCAGTATCTGCATTTACTTTGAGTGGTATTTTTTTACCACCGCGCATGGATTGATCAGAAGTGATCACCACTTGACAATCAGAATCATTAATACGGCTTGCCAGTGCTTCAGAGGAGAAACCACCAAAGACAATAGAATGCACTGCGCCAATGCGTGTACATGCCAGCATTGCGACTGCTGCTTCAGGAATCATGGGCAAATAAAGTGAGACTCGATCACCTTTTTTCACGCCACGATCTTTTAGGACATTGGCAAAGCGTGATACTTCTTGGTGTAGCTCACGATAGGTGATTTTGCGCTCTTCATCAGGACGATCACCTTCCCAAATAATGGCAATCTGATCACCACGTGTTGCTAAATGGCGATCGAGACAATTATAGGAGACATTGAGCTTGGCATTGGTATACCAGTTGATATGCAGGTCATCTTTAGCAAAACTCCAGTCAGAAACAACCTTCCAAGGCTTAAACCACGTCACATATTTTTCTGCTTGTTCAGCCCAGAACTCATCAGGGGTGCTAATAGAGCGTTGATACATTTCTTGATATTGTTCGGCATTGATATTTGCTTGTGCAGCGAATTCAGTTGATAAAGGGTGGGTTTTAGACATTCTTGTTAGCTCCTGTAGGATAAGAGACAGAATAAATCTAACCTTTTTTGGTTGTTTTTCGATCTCTTACGTTATTACCGTCAGATAATGGAACGATGTGCCGCAATAATGCTTTGAAGATCGAAAAATATCCTGCGTAAATTGGGTTAGATTTATTATACCAGCGACTTAGGGCGTACTCTTAAACGGTATGGTTTTGTATTAAAGATTAAAAGTTTGTTAACGTTAAAATTTTCTGCGTGTTTAATGATTTATAAATTTATTTTTTTAAGTTACCACTCGACCTTAGCCCAGTAATGCCCAGATCTACCTGAATTATGGATAGTCAATACGCGTACTTTGCTTCCTTTTCTTAAAACCTGTCTAATAGGAGGCATACCGCCTTTTGATGGATAAGCATTGCGTACATTAGAGTGGATATGTAAAGAATAGGATTGACCTGCGCTAGGCAATATCGCATTGAGACCTAATGTTTGATTGTTTTTATTATCCCATTGCCCTTGGCTAAATTTACCTAAGTATATCCATCCTGTGGCCTTTCCTGTGTTGGCCGTCACATTAGAAGTACTCGCAGGAGCTGAAGATTTAACTATTTTCTTTTTCTCCTTTTTAGTCTTGCTACTCGGGTTCATTAATGCAGAATATGCCTCTTCAAGATTAATGGATGATTGTTTCTCTGGTTGTTTTACAGCTTCAATATTCTCTACAGATTGTACTTTTTGATGGGGTTGCTCTTTTGTTATCTTGGAACGATCAACCGCTTGTGTTGCATTATTTTTTACAGTTTCTACTTTTGCTTCTGGTTTCTTTCTCGAGTGTTTGCCCGCCATTATGTCTTCGAGTTTAATAACCGGTACTTCTCCTTGAGGTTCAGCCTTAGCTTCCGCAAACTTATCAACGGTCGTTTCATTTTTCGCTTGTGTGACTAAAGGCATTAAAAATATTAGCAATAAAGCCATCCTTAGCGCTATGGTACTGAAAATGGGCATGAGCAGTCCTTGGGTAGAGGTTTAGAGTATTTGCTAGTATATATAGCATAAATTGAATAAGTTATTTTGTAATGAGTACATCTAATTAAAGCTTTTATATTGGTTGTTACTTTCGCTAATTTGGATTTAGGCTCAAAAAATAAAAATTATTCCTTAATAAACAAGTAGCGCATAAGGGTGAAAAAATGGAAATTGTCTTTTTTAATGTAAAAAAGGATAAAAAGATCCAATTAACGGATGAAACAAAACAACTCATTCATTACTCTACAGGGTAAGGTTGGAATCTAGAAGAGAGATTGCTTCTATGCGGAAACGATCGATCACTATATTTCGAAAGGCAAAAAGGCCAGTGGCTTCAGCGCTCTTCGTTTCGATGATGTAGAAAATAGAATGATAAATTAGCGACTTCACGAGCATAGAACAGTGATCGTAAAGTATCGATCAGGGGTAATAGGCTCAACGCAAATCAGCAAAAGTATCACACTTGGAAACATCGCCATGCAGCATACCTATTTTTAACCAGCGAGCACGCTGTTTGGATGATCCGTGTGTAAATGAGGCTGAATTAACCCCCATTCCCGCGCGTTTTTGCATATGATCATCACCAATAGCATAGGCAGCATTAATCGCTTCTTCAATATCTCCACGCTCTAATATATGATGTTTCTTTTCAGTGTGATGTGCCCATATTCCTGC
>JAGLDQ010000266.1 GCA_023145535.1 Cocleimonas sp.
GTTGTAAATTGTTTTTTCATGTTGGGGGTAAACCTCTTTTAAGTGATTGAAATATTGTTTTAGTATAAATTGCAACTGTAGTCTTGCCAGTAAGAGGACACAATACATCTAACTTGTTTTGTTAGATTTATGATGACCTCCTACTGACTTGCTTATGAGTGGAATAATATTAAAATATTACCCATTGCAATTAAAAGCATAAGTAACATGTCTATAGCGGTAGCACAAACTTTTTGACTCCCCCTTAATTCCCTGTATTGATTAAAAATACCCTCCCTTTCTCTCTGCTTTTTTAGTATTTTTATTGGAAATACAATGTGATGGATAAAAGACTAAGACAGATAGCTAAAAACAACCACTTATAAATTACTCAAAGTATTGATTAGACCAATAGTTATTATAAACTTTAACCTAGATTGAAATGCAAGCTAGCTATATTTTTCGCTACAAAAATCTTCCAACACCTTGAAAAACTCCAACATATCATCCGCCTGATTGCTCGTATTTACCGCAACAGAACGAACAAAGGTTGTATCCCCCTGAGCACCATAGCCCACCATCATTTCACGCTGTTCATACAAGTCGGTGCAAAGCTGTTTAGGATCAAACTCTTTATAATTAAAACAAACCGTTACCGAAGGACTTTTACTATAAACGGTATAATCAGGATTATTTTCGATATAATGGTGTGCTATTTCAGAAAGCTTAAACTGATAATCCACTATCTCTGCCAAGCCTTTCGTACCGACCGACTTCCAGAGCGTCCAGAACTTTAGTGCATCATTACGACGACCACATTGAAGCGACATTTTACCCAAATTATAATCATCACTGTGCCCTTGGTATAAATAATCAGCATCATTGCTAAATGACTGATACAAATGCTGCTTATCACGCGCAAAAATCATACTGCAACTCAGTGGCACACCGAGCATTTTATGTGCATTAAAGGAGAAAGAGTCCGCCTGATCAATACCTGTCAATAAATGCTTATGCGCTTGGCTAAACATAACCGCACTACCAAGCGCACCATCTACATGCAACCAAAGATTATAATGCTGACAAATATCCGCTAAATCTTGTATCGGATCATAACTCCCCAGTACCGTTGTGCCCGCTGTAGCATTAACAAAGAAAGGACTTAAACCATCGGCAAGATCAGCCTTAATTTGCTTTTCCAGCGCATCCACGCGCATTTTCCCCTCCCCATTAGCGGCAATATAACGTACATTATCACGCCCTATTCCCGCAAAAGTGGCATTTTTAGCCATTGAATAATGCGACTCGGTAGAAGAGTAAGCGATTAATGTTTGCTGCATTCCTTTATCGCGAATATCGGGATCGAAATGATCACGAGCCATGAGCAAGCCCATAAAATTAGCCATAGAACCCCCTGTAGGGAATGTTCCACCACTCCCCTCATCATAGCCAACTAATCCACAGATCTGCTCAATGATCTCTTTTTCAATACAAACCTGCGGGCCACCTACTTTATAGGTGTACATACTGTTATTCAACACGGCTGCCAATAACTCACCTAAAATAGCACGACTTTTACGCCCTGCAAAAAGCTGATTATAAAAGCGGTTGCTGGCGGTTTTTGGTGTTTTTAATACTAATGCTTTTAAGTTTTCATTAAACGCATCATCTTCCATTGGCTCATCGCCTAAGGATAAATCAAGCTGTTTAAGTAGCTCCTCAGGTTCAATTGATTCTGCCAGTGGGTTGTCAATTTCATCTTGGCGTAATGCGGTAAAAATTTGGGTGAAGGTTTGAAGATCCTTTTCCATCGTCATTGCTTATGTCTCTAGCGTTAAAAATAGCTAACACTACGTTAAGAGTATTGTATCAGGCAAGGATATTTTGGATGCGTATTAAAGCGGTTGGGCTGACAGTACTTTTTCGCCTTTTAATTTAGATCAGAAATCCAAGAGGTGGGATTCTCCCCCTCCTCTTCCTAATTTTTTACCTCAAGGTAATCAGAATATTATCAGAAGTATTTTCTTCTAACATTCGACCAATCGATTTTAACGCCAAACCATTTTCCTGTGTCAATTTAAGCAGTTCGCCCTGACTTGCATCACTCACCATCACTAACAAGCCACCACTCGTTTGAGGATCACAAAGAATCTCTTGTTGACGCGGTGTCATTTCACCTAAATATTTTTTATAACTATCAAAATTACGCTGTGCGCCACCTGGGGTACAGCCTAGATCGAGGTATTCATTAATATTCGGTAGCAAGGGCAGTTGATCAAAATAAATTTCAGCGCTCAGACCACTTCCTTGACAAACCTCTTGCAGATGCCCTGCTAAACCGAAGCCTGTCACATCCGTAATAGCGCTTACACCTGAAAGATTAGATAACGCCGCACCAATTTTATTTAGTTGACACATCGTTTCAGTGGCAATGCTCAAATCTTCTGTTTTTAATTTCTTCTTTTTCTGTGCTGTAGTCAGAATACCAATGCCTAAAGGCTTTGTTAGATAAATATGATCACCTGCTTTTGCGGTGTTATTTTGTTTTAGTTTGTCTTTATCGACGATTCCCGTGACCGCCAAACCAAAAATAGGCTCAGGCGCATCAATACTATGCCCACCAGCTAAACTAATCCCTGCATCTTGACAAGCCTTACGCCCACCTTCAATGACTTGTTGTCCCACTTCAGGAGGTAGTTTTTTAATAGGCCAGCCAAAGATAGCAATCGCTAACAAAGGTTTCCCACCCATCGCATAGACATCACTGATCGCATTGGTGGCTGCTATTTGCCCGAAAGTAAAAGGGTCATCTACAATCGGCATGAAAAAATCGGTGGTACTAATAATCGCAGTACCGTTGCCTAGGTCATAAACAGCAGCATCATCACGAGAGCTGTTTCCTACGAGCAAGGCTTCATCTAATGGGGGAGTAAGTTGTGTTTTGAGGATAACATCCAAAACGGCGGGGGAAATTTTACAACCACAGCCTGCACCATGACTGTATTGTGTTAAACAGATATTTTCATCCATATTTTTCATCATTAAACCTTATTTATGAGTGTTTCTCTTGGCAACTATTTTACCTGAGCTTTCCATTTTTGACATACTTTTCATAGTTTAGTCTCTTTGATAAAAATAATTACGCACTCTATGACTTAAACTCAGCAGTCTTTAAACATCATGAATAACCGTTAATTCAACAGTGAGTAATCATCATCAAAATAAAATATTTTCGGTTAAAGAGTTGTTTAACCTACAAAAGGCTAATTGGAAGGGATTTAGGGCAATTAGAACCAGCGGCATCCTTACTTCATTGTGCCAATAGATAAAGGTAGCGCAAGCACAGGATTATAATTTCCGCTAAAATACCGTGATGACAACAACCTTTCAATTAGAAACAGAATTCCAGCCCGCAGGGGATCAACCCACTGCGATTAAATCCCTAGTCGATGGTTTAAACGATGGGCTAATGCATCAAACACTGCTAGGAGTAACAGGCTCAGGAAAAACCTTCACGATTGCCAATATCATCGCGCAAACGCAGCGACCAACGATTATTATGGCACATAATAAAACATTAGCCGCACAGCTTTATGGCGAGATGAAAGCGTTCTTTCCTAAGAATTCGGTTGAGTATTTTG
>JAGLDQ010000267.1 GCA_023145535.1 Cocleimonas sp.
TTGCATTATATTGAAAATAATGCGCGCTTACAGAGTGGGGATTTAGTCTTGATTGATGCGGGCGCAGAGTACCAAGGCTATGCGAGTGATATAACCCGTACGTTTCCTGTGAATGGCACCTTTAGTGAGCCGCAACGACAGCTTTATCAAATCGTATTGGATGCACAAACCGCCGCGATTGAACAAGCTAAAGCTGGTAACACATGGAATCAACCGCATGAAGCGGCAGTAAGGGTTATTGTTGCAGGCCTATTAGCATTGGGAATATTGAGTGGTGAGCTTGAAACGATTTTGGTAAAAGAAAAAAAGAAGGAAGAAGCGCAAGCAAAACAGGCAAAAGAAAAATTAACGCATCGACACCAGACACCTTTAACCCATGAAGAGGAGGAAAAAGACGAAGAATTAAGTTATAAACAATTTTATATGCATAAGACTGGTCATTGGCTCGGGTTAGATGTGCATGATGTAGGTGATTATAAAATTAATGATGAATGGCGTTTGTTAGAGGCAGGAATGGTGATGACGGTAGAGCCTGGGCTGTATATTTCACCTGATAAGCAGGTGGATAAAAAATGGTGGAATATTGGTATTCGTATTGAAGATGATGTATTGATTACACGCGATGGGAATGAAGTATTGACGCAGGCTTTGGTTAAGGAAATTGAGGATATTGAAGCCTTTATGGCATAGGGAGTCATATCATTGCCCTCTTTTTCGCATTTTGGAGAAATCAACTGTCTACGGCAGTGGGATAAACTGCTTAATAGGTTTCACAGCCTGATTGATCGAGTAAGAAATATTTCCCACTGACTGATTAATATGCGAAAAATTTTGCCCAATATTGGCTGTGTGATGGCTAATAGCCTGTGTGTTTGATCCCAACTGCATAGTTTGCTGTTCTAGCTGTCCCATATAGGTATTTATTTCTGCGGTTTCTTGGGTAATACGGTTAACGGATCCGCTAATTCGTTGTAAATATTCTACACTATCGCCCATATTGGCAATGGATGAGGTGATTCTTTGCATGGTATGTTGCAAATCGCCGACCTGTTCATTAATCACTGACATGCTCTCAACAGAGCGAGAGATGGCTTTATTGAGTAAGAAAAAATCAGAGAGAATTAAAACCACTAAAATTGCGCCTAAACCTGTAAAAATATAGATCACTCGATTCGTCCCTCGAATGCTTTTTTGTGCTAGGTCTTCAGCATCCATTGAGTTTTTAGACACCTCATCCATATGGGTATACAGATGGATGAGTTGTTGTCGTGTTAAATTCATCGCTACTACCTAAAGAAATCAAAAGGATTCATTTGATTAAAACGTTTAATCGGTTTTGCGCCATCGGCTACATCCACGGTTACTTGGCGCAGTATTTGGTTTAACACCAGTGTATTTTTCCCAACACCCGATAATGTCGTATTTAACACCTTCATTTCAGCCGTTACGATGGCGACATTTTGTGTAATGTTGTTGAATTTACGGGTCATGCCATAGATATTATTTTCAATTCCCGTCACAGAGACATCAATCCCTGGCAATTCATTCATATAGGTTTCAAAGGTGATCATGACCATTTCAATATCATCCATGCTTTCCTGAACGGAAACGGCCTGTCGTGAAATGGTTTCTAGGCTGGTGCTTAAGACATTGACTTGTTGAGTAAGAATAAAAACAAGATAGAGAATAAAAACTAAGGCGGTTACTAGACCGACCATGACAGCACGAATGAGGGTTCTAACACGTGATGCAACACGTCGCTGCGTACGGCTTTGTTGCAGAACCGCTTGTTTTAGGTTGATTAATGAAGCTTGGAATAGCTCTTCATTGCTCATATTGTCAATGGTGGTCTTTGTCATACTTAGCTCACAACTCAAGATAGTCCGTTCATATCATTATAAAGAAAAACATATCCCTCGTAGAGATGCAAAGTATGCTAGAAGAAAGCAGTATCTTTACGTAGCCCCTAGGTCTTTGCAAGTGGTGTTTTTTAGGAAGAGCCAAGATAAGAAGGTAAATATTTACATAAAGGACTAAAGCTCACATCACAAATACTAGCGGGGTTATCCGAATCAACGGGTTTCCAGCCAGACTTAATATACCTCATTTTTAGGTATTCACGTGTCTTGCGAAAACTTTCAAAACCACTACCAGAGATATTGCTTTCGCCCACTTCATCATAAACAAAAAAGTAGGCAAACTGTTTTTTAGGATCAATTTTATTCAGTTGTTGCTGTAATCCACTGTTGTTTTTTTCTAAGGTACTAAAGTGATGCCAGTCTTCACTTCCTTCAATATCCTGTGCATGAAACATGATGCCATGATCATCGTCTATTTGACCAAAAAGTTGTCCATAATCAAGTGGAAAGATACGCTTGCCACCCGCCGCCCCATCGGTGGCTTGCATGGCAGCATTGGTAAAAATTTTATCGGTATCCAGTACGATCAATGAATCATCTTTAGCAATAATAAAAACAGGTGATAGCTCACTTTGATGTTCTATGGGAATCTCTAGTTGGTAGGCTTTGCTATTATCATGAATCAAAGAGACAACTGCGAGAATAATGAGAATGCCGACTGAATTGGAGACAATATCGGTGAGCGAATCAACATTGATAAACTGTTTCATTGCGCCCCCTGTTGTCCAGCATCCAGCGTCGGTGTGCCATTAATGTTTAATGTCCAGTTGGCATCCAGTGGTTCTAAACCAATACTAATACTGGCGGCATCTTCAGACAATGCCATGACATCACGCACTTTATGGTATGCCTTGCCCCCATTGGGATAAATGCCAAACAGAATAAATTCTTCATAGAGGAAGTTGTGCTTGAGGGCTTCTTCATTAATAAAGCGAATCTCTTTTAATAGATCCGCAATATGATCCACATCAGGCGCAACGGCAAAGTCATCCAGATTACCCTTATAGGCTTTTACATTCGCAATAAATTGTTCACGCTGCACAATAATAGTCGCGATTTCATCCCGAACATCTGCATCGGTCACGACCTGTTGTAAATCTTTAAGACGTTTCACTGGCGGGACGATAATAATGCCATCGGGTAAGCTAAACATTTGAAATGCCACCTTATAGCCTTGCTCCAACTCAGTTGCCATTTCAATTTTTTGTGGGCTATGAATACTGCTGAGAATATTAATAAAAGACAGCACGCCCATCACTGACAAAAAGATGCTTAAAAAAGGAAATAGACTGACTTCCAATTTTTGTTCAGGCAGATAACGTGCATATCGGCTGGCTCTACTGGCCATTATTTTGTTCGATCTTATCCGCGAATGTCGTTTCGTAGAGGTCTTCCATAGTTTCTTGCAATGCGCCAATCTGAGTACTTAATAGCTTGATTTCATCCGCAACCGATTGCACGGAGGTGTCTGTTCCTGTTGCTTGTATTACCGCGCCATCGGTAGTAACCATAACGGGAGCTATTGCTTGCTTGTTGGCAAATAAGGGTTTGATGTCATGAAACCATGTTTCATCTAACTGAATGAGATACGCTTCTTCTTGCTTTTCTAGCCAGAGCATCATCATCATTAATGGCACGCTTAATAACAGCGCTAGCAAGGTGGTATCAAATGCCGTTGCTAAGGAGTTAGTCACTAACGGGAGACTTTCTTTTAGCATAGCCGATACATCTGTGACAGAGCTGGTTGCCGTCATCGCATCAGAGAAATGTGAGATTCCATTACTGATGCCCCAAACCGTACCAATAAAACCAATAATAGGAATCGCCCAGATCATAAAACGTGGCAATGCATAAGAGCCGCGTAAAAACTCACGTTCTTTAATGCCAAACGCTTCATCAATATCATCACTCTTACCCTTGTGGTTTAAATACAAAGTAGAGCGTGACAATAGTAAATTATCGTCGGGAAGTTTAGCATCTTGACCGTGCTGCTTAATGGTTTCAAGTGAAAGACCTGTGGGATCAGCTTCTTTATAAAACTGGGAAAGTTGCTGTGTGTAGTGCTTTTCTTGAATTAGTTTTTTACTTTTTAACCAGAGGTGAAAGAAACTGGCCGTAAAGAACCATAAGATAATGGGGGAAATCCAGTTGCCAACAAATATCTTTAGCCCACGGCTAATATCCGCCGCACCAAACACAAAAAAGAGGATCAAGGCTGGGATTAAGACAACCAATGCCATTAAAAGTATCGGTTGTTTAAAAGATTGTTCAACAGGGTATAGATTGGATTCTAATGGGTTTATTTTTTTCATATTGTTTATTACTTACATTTTTAATTCTAGCAAGACAGTGTTCCCCTGCTCTGGATGGGAACAATTCACCGCATTGGCTTCGGTGTTATATTACCGTCATATTTTCAAAACGAATCATTTCCACCTGCCAATCATCATGATCACACTGAAGCACGAGACAAGAGGGGCCACCATGATTACGTACTATCCCCGCCGCTCCTGGGTTGATCACCCAAGGATGCGCCTCTTTATCAACGACTTGTTTATGGGTATGACCATACACGATAATGCGTGAATCTACATATTTTTCACGCATAGACTGATGCGATGGGTGGCTCATACCATGTTCGTGACCATGCTCAATGGATATTTTACCATGCGGCAAGTGCAAGCTAATTTCATTCGCTAAAGGGCCACTTTCGTGACAATGGTGATCATTATTGCCTGCCACCACAAATATTTCACCCGTTTTTGGTTGCATTGCGTTTAAAATCGCATCGCCACAAATATCACCCGCATGAATAGCGTAGTCGCAATCTTTGATCAGTGCAATAATGCGCTGATCTAAATGTGAATGTGTATCTGAAATAATCCCAATGGTTAGGTTATTCTTGTCTATTTTCATCGGGTTTTAAGCTCTCCTTGTGTACGGGTCTATCACAACGATTTCGCCCGAATCTATTTTTTTCATTAAATTATCACCATGTAAATCCCAAGCCAGCACGTTTTTATGCTGTGCGTAAAAATCATAGAGCTGACTAATTTCTTTTGCGAGTAGCGCGCCATACTGTTCCTCTACGACGGCTAAAATATGCTGGCGTTCATTATCATCCCGCCAATCCATATCCTTGACGCTTTTATTGAAAAATGCCGTATCTTTCTCTTCCAGATGTTCTAATTTTTCAATGACATAAATATAACGATAATCGGTCTCTTCTCCTGAAAAAATTTCTTCTTTGGAGGGCCTAACAGGAATAACCGTATCTGCTTCATCAATAATGCCAATACGATCAACCTGTGGCGTTTTTTTTAGATGGTGTGTTTTGATGGCCTCACAAAAATACTCTAATCCCAAAGAACGCTTTTCTAGTAACACATGTTCTGGATCAAAATCATAAACATTGGTTAAAAATGTCATCATGCATTTATCGCAAATAATTTGCTCATATTTGTCATTAACAAAATGAGTCAGAATATCTTTTCGTTCTGCATCAGTCTTCATTTATTTTCTCCCAATTAGCCCATGATATACCTATTCATAGCATATCATGGCTATATGATAGCCAAATGAATGGTATATTTAGCACCTTGTTTGATTTTTTTATAATTACCAAATATTTCTTTTAAATTACGTTTCATGTAGTGGCGTAAGCCATTAATCGTGACGAGGTAAAGTCGCCCCTCTGGTTTGAGACGATCACGCGCATCGTGTAGCATCAGTGACATCATTTCCTTGCCCACTTTAGCAGGCACATTGGAAGCAATGAGATCAAAGCGCAACGTAGGGTCTATATGCTGAAAGCCATTACTTAACATGG
>JAGLDQ010000268.1 GCA_023145535.1 Cocleimonas sp.
CCATTCATATCATCTTCGCGCTTATCGTAGGCAATAGTTTGATCATAAGTCGTGGTTAAAATACGAAAATCACGGGACGTTAGCGGCGCAAGGGAGAGTTGGTGAATAAAGGCCGTGCCGATTTGAGCGAGATGCTCAGGCAGTAAATTGAGTTTATTTTTAGCACAACGGGAAGCGTTGGGCGAATTTTTTGGGGCAATATCCCCAGTGGTAGCGTACAATATCGCTTGCATCATCAATCTCTTCGTTAGATTGTTTGTGAAGTCCCACTGATTTGTTTCCGCAAATCAGCAGGGCGTTAATTTGTTAATTTTATCAGCCGATTACACGCATCCGCCAACGGCCTATTACTAAACTCCCTTTTTTTGTGAAAAGCAAGCGCGAAATATAAGCAAGTAACAAATCCCCCTTCTCTCCAACACCCAACCCTTTTCTAAAAATGACTCAAATCCCCGCTGCAAAAACACGGTGGTTGTTTATTTTGTTATTTGTCACTGTGTACCCCGTTTTAGGGTGGCTATTATTAGGTCTTTAAATGCTTAATTTTCCACAAGCGACACATAATGATCGAGCATTATTTTTAGGGTCGCCTCATCAACCCTTAGGCGTGCGAAATTTGTTAATCTATCGTGCAAGCTTAAGGTTCTAAGCGTGAAATTATGGCGAGCTTAACGAAAGAGTGAATCCCCTTTATTTACCACGCCCGATCAACATTACAAGCGATCAATTAATGACAACTTTACTTCACAACAAAGGGGATTAACTCTATGGTATAATTTGGTAGAAATACAACGGGGCTTTGTATTTCCGCTTACATAACGACAATCAGGCAAATATTGACTATTGTGATTTACGATAATAAAAAAATAATAATTAGCAAATTCAGAAACACCTTTGTCGAGTATCAAGAATGAGGACAGCCATGAATGCTCGGGTTTTGTATCAACCAACAATCACTCTAACGATGCGTCTTATCTCAACACAAGCTGTCAGCGTATTCCTTTTAAATCTGCTCTTTTTATTGCCGCTTTTCGCCGCTGAAAAGCCAACCAACCCAGCCACGGAAGAAAAGCTAGTACCCGCCGCCGAGGTGACGATCGTTGGTACTGGCGGTGATTTATATAAAAATCTGGCGCTCCATTTACCCAGCCGTATTCCCGCTTGTACTGAATCCAAAGAAGATCTTAAGCAATTTATTAAATCACTGAAGCGCCGCTTTCGAGGGGCGGCGCGTGCAGTGGGTTATTATGATGCGGTGTTTACGCCCAATACCCGACTGATTAATAATTGTTGGAAAATTACCATTGATGTCAAAGCTAATCGCCCTGTTCGAGTGACACAAGCGCGTTTTATCATCAAAGGAGATGGCTTACAGCAACAGGAATTTAACACGTTGCGTAATAACCCTCCTTATCAGAGTGGTGATGTACTAAATCATAAAAAATACACCGATTATAAAGCCAGTTTAAAAGAGACGGCACAGGCATTTGGTTATTTTGATGCGGCTTTTGAAGCGCATAAAATCTCCGTTAACCCGCTCAAATATAGTGCCAGTATTGATCTTGTCTTAGAAACGGGGAAGCGTTTTCGCTATGGGAAAATCACAGTTAAACAGAAGGTATTAAATAAAAAGGTCATCAAGAATTTTCTGCAAATTAAAGAGGGGGATTTTTATAGCTCTGAAGACTTAATTGCACAACAACAATTATTGCAAAGTAGTGGTTTTTATAAAGGTATCTCCATTAATGGGCTGCATAAACAAGCGACTCATCAGCAGATCCCCATTAACATTAGCTTACAAGCAAAAAAACGTAATGCATGGAAATTTAAAGTAGGCTATGGAACAGACACAGGGCCAAGAATCAACGGAGAGTTAAATCGCCGCTGGACAAGTGCTAAAGGGCATAGTCTCAATTTAGCGGCAACCGCTTCACCTAAAATTAGTACTTTTTCCGCTCGCCTAACAGAGCCGAAAGCGAATCCACATGAAGCGGTTTTAAGCTATATTTTTGAATGGAAACAGGATCAAGAAGGGGATACCTTAGGGCGCAGCTATAAAGTAGGCGGAGAATATGCCCGTAAAAATAGTGATAACTGGAAGCAAAAAGCAACGCTGACCTATTTATTAGAAACGACGCAAGAAGGTAAGGCGACACCGACTAAATCACATCTCACCCTATTAGGTGCAAGCGTAGAGAAAACGGAGGCGGATAATTATATCTATCCCCTCAATGGTTGGTATCTAAAAGCAGGGGTACACGGAGCAATCGAAAAACTCTTAAGTGATCAAAGTATTTTGCAACTTGAAATAAAGAGCAAATTAATTACCGAATTAGACCATGCTCGTCTGATCGGCCGTTTAGATTTTGGTTCAACGTTAGTGGGTGATTTTGATTCATTACCTAAAAGCTTGCGCTTCTTTGCAGGGGGCGGACGCAGTGTACGTGGCTATGGTTTTAATCTGTTAGGCGAAACCGATGCGAATAATGATGTGCTTGGTGGCAAACATTTATTAGTCGGGAGTCTCGAATATGAATATCGCATTGATGAAAGCTGGTCAGCGGCGGCCTTTTTAGATGCGGGTAATGCCTATAATGATTTAAAAAGCCCCGATTTAAAGTGGGGGGCAGGTTTTGGTGCTCGTTGGCGCTCACCAGTTGGCCCTGTGCGTATCGATATTGGTTTCCCTCAAGATAAATTGGCTGATCCACGCTTGCATATCAGCATTGGCTCTGATCTATGAGCAAGCGCTTAAGCCAGCATCTTTTTTCACCGATTGCTGCTATCCAAATAATCTTATTGAGTCTGTTGACTGTACTTGCGCTGGCATTAACCACGCCCCTCGGGCCAGCGCTCATAGAAAAAATAACGAGCGGCACCTTTACGCCCCTAAAGATTAAAGGCTTTCGCGGCTCCTTTTTAACGGATTTAAAAGTCGCCAGCTTAACGTGGAAAGACCCCGCAACCACGGTTGAATTAGAACAAATAAACATTAAACGCCCTCGCTATGGTGTCGACAGCAATACACTAAAGTCGCTGGCGGTTAGTGCTAAACGATTGGTGATTCGCCTACCAAAATCGGAGGGTAACCCTTCTGAAAAAATCACATCACTGCCTGATTTTGCACTCCCTCTGAATATTAAAACCGATACCTTAGCCATCGAATCCTTTGAAGTCATTCGTGAAAATGAAGTGATTTTTCAAATTAAAGATATTGTCCTCACTCAGCTTAATATTGAGCAGGGAAAACTAAAGGCTGAAGCTCTTGCCGCCCAGTTAATTATTATTGGCGCGCCACTGAATATGAAAGTGCAAAATTTTGCCATGAATATGAATCAGCCGCATAACATGCAGGGGCGTGGCATGGCTGACTTTAAACACCCCCAAATTGGCAAAGCGGATGCTAATTTTGAAGTGGCTGGCAACTTGGTTAATTATAAGTTTAAGCTAGCGGGCAATCTAGAAAATGAATTTTCTAGCCCACAAGCGATTCAACTAGAAGGTGCAGGAGATTATGATCAGGTTACCTTCTCAAGCATAAAAACCAAGAGTCTGGATGGCAATATTCAGGGTAAAGCGGAGGTTAAATGGGCGCCCGAGCTTGATTGGCGCTTTGAGGGTCAGTTAGAACAAATAAAATTGGCGAAACACCTTCCTGATTGGCCCGCAGAATTTGATGCCCGCTTAACGTATCAGGGCGGTTATAAAAACAATAGCCTCTACGGTGAGCTGGACTTAGATGAGCTAGCGGGTTTACTGAGAGACAAAAAAATTAGCGCCTCAGGTAAAATACAGCATAAAGATGAGCAACTGACCTTGGAGAATGTACAAGCTGACCTCGGGCAAAATACCATTAAAGCCAGTGGTTCAGCCAG
>JAGLDQ010000269.1 GCA_023145535.1 Cocleimonas sp.
CTCTTTTGTAGGGTCGGTGGAGTTTGCGTAACCGACCCTACGATTAACAAAAGTGTAAACTACTTTTAGCACAGTTTTATAGGTTGTATCCCTTGAATGCAATGCATGCAAATGACGGAAACGTTTATAACTCTCTGCTGTTCATTACTACTAACCCTAAGACTATCTGTGATAGACTTGGCATCCTTCATACTTTCAGTTGACACTTTATTCTCTTTTGTAGGGTCGGTTACACAAGCTACACCGACCCTACGATTAACAAAAGTGTAAACTACTTTTAGCGCAGATGAAGGATGTCATAGACTTCACACAGATTCTTAGATAACGAATGAGAAAACTTAATGAAAATAGATCGGTATAAAAATCATAAACAAAGTTGGCGATGGTGTAGCTAAACCTTATCGCAACAACTTTTTGTGCCTAGCTACATGAGGCAATATTATATTTTTATACAGGTTTATTCTCATGAATAAAGAAACATTTGAAAATTATCTAAGCCAAGGTTTTAATCGCATTCCTCTTATGCGTGAAGTGTTAGCTGACCTTGATACTCCCCTTAGTACCTATCTAAAACTTGCCAATGCACCTTACTCCTATTTATTTGAATCCGTTCAAAGCGGTGAGAAATGGGGGCGTTATTCTATTATTGGCTTGCCTGCTAAAACAATTATTCGTGTGAATGATCGACACGTTGAAGTAACTAAAAACTATCAAATTATTAGCGCTGAAACAGTGGCAGACCCATTGGCATGGATTGAAGATTATCAGCAACAGATTAAAGTCCCTGAAATTGATGGAATGCCCATTTTTACAGGCGGTTTAGTGGGCTATTTTGGCTATGATATTATTCGTTATATTGAGCCAAAATTAGCCCAAACCCCGATCAAAGAAGATTCAATCAATACCCCTGATATTTTATTGATGCTCTCCGATGAAGTGGTGGTGTTTGATAACCTTAAAGGTAAGCTGTTTCTTACTGTCCATGCGAAAGCGGATGAATACAACCATGCACAAAAGCGTTTAGATTACTTAGAACAAAAATTACGCGAACCTATTCGAGGTTATCAACCCGCAAAATTATCACAAACAATGAGTGAGTCAGACTTTGTCTCTGGCTTTAGTGAGAAAGGCTATAAAGAGGCGGTTAAGAAGGCGAAGGATTATATTGTCGCGGGTGATATTATGCAGGTGGTGTTATCGCAACGTCTTAGCATCCCGTTTAAAGCCCCTCCTCTGGATTTATACCGTGCATTGCGCTCACTCAATCCATCCCCTTATATGTACTTCCTCAATCTGGATGAGTTTCAAATTGTTGGTTCATCACCCGAAATATTAGTACGCCTAGAAGACGATGAAATCACGGTACGCCCAATTGCAGGAACGCGTAAACGAGGACGAGATGAAGCGCATGATAAAGCGATGGAAGATGAGTTATTAAGCGACCCTAAAGAACTTGCCGAGCATTTAATGCTGATTGATTTAGGGCGCAATGACGCAGGTCGTGTGAGTCAAATTGGCACGGTTGAGTTGACGGAAAAAATGTTTATCGAACGCTACTCGCATGTGATGCATATTGTCTCTAATGTGATTGGAAAAATCGTTCCAGAGATGACCGCGATTGATGTATTGCGTGCGACTTTTCCCGCAGGAACGGTGAGTGGCGCCGCTAAAATACGTGCAATGGAAATTATTGATGAGCTAGAGCCTGTTAAGCGCGGCATTTATTCTGGTGCAGTGGGTTATCTAGGCTGGAATGGCAATATGGATACCGCTATTGCAATTCGTACTGCTGTTATTAAGGATAATATTCTCAATATTCAAGCAGGTGCGGGGATTGTTTATGACTCGGTTCCTGATTTGGAGTGGAAAGAAACCATGAATAAAG
>JAGLDQ010000027.1 GCA_023145535.1 Cocleimonas sp.
CTGGCTTCTGAAGTGATTGAAAAAGATGCCGTCGCCATTAATCCTCGGGGTGAGTTGTATAGCAAAGAAAATATTAAAGCACGTTTGAGTCAGCGTGATTTTATGGAAACCTTGCGCTCAAGTGGTGTTAATACAGGGGGGCCACCACCGCTTAATCAGACAGATCGGCAAAATTTTGCAAATCAGCTGGATCGTTTATTGGCAAAGCATCGATGAAAAAGCGGTTATCTCTTGCCTTTAGTGATGTACAAGCTCATTACGTTTTTTGGATTTAAGGTTTACAGCTTCCTTGAGATATAGCGGAGTGATACCATCCCGCCTTATGACAGATAAACTCGAACAATCAAAACAAAACCAACCTCCAACCAAACAAAGTGTTCGCTTTGTAACGGTAACCGAGGGGCATGATGGACAGCGCATCGATAATTTTTTAATGCGCGAAATTAAAGATGTACCGCGCTCATTTGTTTATAGAATTTTGCGTAAAGGTGAAGTTAGGGTAGATAAAAAACGGGCTAAACCGACGCGCAAATTGAAAACAGGTGAGTCAGTACGCATTCCACCGATGATCTTGCCGGATAAAAAACAGTCAAAAAAAGCGCCACAGCAATTATTAGATCAATTAGAACAAGCTATTTTATTAGAAGATAAGGATTTGATCTTAATTAATAAACCAGCGGGTTTAGCGGTACATGGTGGGACGGGAAGTCCTTATGGTTTGATTGAGGCATTTCGTCAATTACGATCTACATTACCCTTTGTTGAATTAGCACATCGCTTGGATAAAGATACGAGCGGTATTGTTATACTCGCAAAAAATCGCAAAGCATTGCTATCATTGCATGAATTGTTTAAGTCAGGCGGCATTGATAAATACTATCAAACTCTGGTTGCAGGACAATGGAAAACAGGGCGGCAGCATGTGAGTAATACCTTAGTTCGTGAGCGGGGTAGAAAGCAGAAAGTACAGGTTCAAGAAGGGGGGAAAGTGGCTGAAAGTATTTTCTACCCAAGGCAAAAATTTTCTAAAACGACACTCATCGAAGTGAAATTACTAACAGGCAGAATGCATCAGATAAGAACACAGTTGGCCGCGCTGGATTTTCCTGTTCTGGGTGACACCCAGTATGGAAACTTTGCCTTAAACCGTGAGTTTAAGAAAAGTGTAGGCTTGAAACGGCTATTTTTGCATGCATTTAAAGTGGAGTTTAAACTTTCTTTTTCAGGCACTACTTATAAAAAAGAAATTCCACTCGCTCAAGATTTGCAACGGGTTATTGATCAACTATAAAACTGGGTTGGCCGTTTTCTCATCGCCAGAAAAAATGCGTCATTCTTTTTTTTATCAGGGGTGATGATTATCGTTGTTTTAATGAATGAATTATAAAATGAATAAAAAATACCAACTTATTATTTTCGATTGGGATGGAACCTTAATGGATTCCACCGCGCAAATTATTAATTGTATGCAGTTAGCAACCAAGGAAGTCGGGGCGGAGCAACGTTCTGATGATGCCATACGTGATATTATAGGCTTAGGTTTAGAAGAGGCGATTCATGCACTCTATCCACACGCTACACAGGATTTCATCAAGCAAACCGCCATTGCTTATCGTGATAATTATTTGTTCAAAGATAAAACGCCCAGCCCACTTTTTTCAGGTGTCGTTGATCTGCTTGACGAATTACGCGAAGCGGATTATGACCTTGCCATTGCAACAGGAAAATCACGGCGTGGGTTAGAAAAAGGTCTGGATGAAACAAATTTGCACGCTTATTTTCCAATAACCCGTTGTGCCGATGAAACGCGCTCAAAACCTGACCCACAGATGCTGAGTGAGATTTTAACGGACTATAATACTGACCATTCAACGGCATTAATGGTTGGCGATAGTGAATATGATTTGCACATGGCAAATAATGCGAAGATGGCGAGTCTTGCGGTGACCTATGGTGTTCATAGTTTACAGCGCTTAATGCAACAAAAACCGGTCGCTTATGCGACTA
>JAGLDQ010000270.1 GCA_023145535.1 Cocleimonas sp.
CCGTAATGACGAATGCGCGTAGTCGCAAACACAAACGCTTTGCACGTGACGAAAAAGCAGGATTGGTTATTCGCTTAAAGGACGTAATAGAAATCGTACGTTGTACCCAAAACGATTCTATCGTTTTAGAAAACGCCGAAGAAGATGAAGTCTATGATCAACTCAATTTTGGAGAAACGGTTGCCAGTCCATGGTCTGACCTAGGGGTTGAAACACTAGAAGAAGAACATGATGTTGAAATACAAACTTGGAAAATAAAAAACAGTAGCTCCAGTGGCTATGGTCTTTGTCAGCATGAAAAAGAGGCAACCTCTGCACGTATTGGTGAAATAGTTGGCATAAAAGATCCGACTGATGAATCAGATCAATGGCAAATTTTGGTCATTCGCTGGATGGACTATTACCGTGGGAAAAAAGGGCTTTGCTTTGGCGCAGAACTCATCTCGCCTAAAGCCATGTCTGTCCGTATCGACACAGTAGAAAATCGTGAGTTGACACAAACACTGCCCATTGAAGGATTATTCTTACCCAGTATAGAAGGGATACAGGAAGAACCCCATCTGGTTTTTCCCGCACATATGTTTAAAGTAGAGGATATATTAACCCTACAGTTCAGCGCACGCGAAGAAAAAGTTCAGATAACCAAAATTGATGAATGTGTGGGTGTCTTTGCCTACTGTAACTTTAAAGTCGTAGAGAAAAAACAAATAGAGGATAACGAGGATAACTTTGATGAAGTTTGGGATTTTATTTAATCATAAATTGATGATATTTTGTGATTGAAACCCCTCTTGCTTTGCACACTGCCGCATAAAAAGAAAGCGCCTGCAAATGCTTGTGCTTTATGCTCCTCATCGTAAACACTTAACAGAAAAGATGGATGATTATTTTTCTACCGACCAACACGTAACACAAGAAACACCTGTTTTTTCAGAAAATAGACAATAAAGCCATAAAATCCCCGACTAAATAATCTAACGCCATAAGAGCGCCCTATGTTATAGATCATTTATAACCGATAGCCCTACTTCTATTCAGGCGGTTAATATACTAAATGACTATTTCGCGCTATAATCTGCGCCCTTCATCCACCGACATCTTTAAAATAACGACAAAATAAACACACCTATGGATAAAATTTACGCCCCAAGTAATATCGAACAGCGCTGGTACACACACTGGGAGGAGCAAGGCTATTTTAGCCCTTCTGACAATAATGACAGCGACCCTTACTGCATTATGATTCCTCCTCCCAATGTCACTGGCACGTTACATATGGGTCATGCCTTCCAAGATACCATTATGGATGCACTCATCCGCTATCACCGCATGAAAGGGGATAACACCTTATGGCAACCGGGTACAGATCATGCAGGAATCGCTACGCAAATGGTGGTGGAAAGACAGCTAAATGCTGAGGGTAAAAATCGCCATGATTTAGGACGTGAAAAATTTATTGAAAAGGTCTGGGATTGGAAAGAAGAATCGGGTGGGAAAATTACCCAGCAACTACGGCGTTTAGGTGCATCACCTGACTGGGAGCGTGAGCGCTTTACGATGGATGCGGGCTTGTCAGAATCCGTCCAAGATGTTTTTGTACAACTTTACGATGAAGGTTTAATCTACCGTGGCAAACGCCTTGTTAATTGGGATCCTGTTTTACACACCGCCCTCTCCGATATTGAAGTGATTGCCGAAGAAGAAGCGGGCTTTATGCATCACGTAAAATACCCCTTTGTTGAAGGCGAGGGGTTTATGGAAATTGCAACCACACGACCTGAAACTATCTTAGCCGATGGCGCACTAGCTGTTAGCGAAGGCGACCCACGTTATAGTGATGTGGTGGGTAAGGAAGTCTGGGTTCCGATGACAGATCGCAAAATTCCTATTATTGTTGATGAATATGTTGATCCTGAGTTTGGTACAGGGTGTGTCAAAATAACCCCCGCTCATGACTTTAATGATTGGGAAGTCGGTCAGCGTCATGACATGGAGATTATCAACCTGCTCACCCCTTCGGCGACCATGAATCATAATGCACCTGAGGCCTATCGCGGTCTGGATCGTTTTGATGCACGTAAGAAAATTTTAGAAGACCTTGATGACGCAGGTTTACTTGTTAAAGTAGCACCACACAAACTCAAACCACCGCGCGGTGATCGCTCAGGGGTGATTGTAGAACCCTACTTAACGGATCAATGGTATGTAAAAGTAGAAGCTTTAGCCAAACCTGCCATTGAAGCGGTTGAAGAAGGGCGCATTAAGTTTGTCCCTGATAACTACAAAAATATGTACTTTAGCTGGATGCGTGATATTAATGATTGGTGTATTTCACGCCAATTATGGTGGGGACACCGTATTCCTGCTTGGTATGACGATGCGACTGAAACCTTCTATGTTGGCAAAACAGAAGCCGCCGTACGTGAAAAACATCAATTAACAGATGAGGTCGTCTTACGCCAAGATGAAGATGTCTTAGATACTTGGTTTTCATCCGCGCTTTGGCCTTACTCTACGTTAGGATGGCCTGAAAAAACCGAGGCACTAAAAACATGGTATCCCACCAATGTATTAGTCACAGGCTTTGACATCATCTTCTTTTGGGTTGCCCGCATGATTATGTTTGGACTTAAGTTTATGGATGGCGAAGTGCCCTTTAAAGAAGTCTATATGCATGGGTTAGTCCGCGATGGCGACGGTCAAAAAATGTCAAAATCCAAAGGAAATGTGATTGATCCGCTGGATGTAATCGATGGGATTTCTCTAGAAGACTTACTTGTTAAGCGCAGC
>JAGLDQ010000271.1 GCA_023145535.1 Cocleimonas sp.
TTATGGTTCGCTCACTGGCATTAGAACCAGATGAGCTAGTGCTAACGTTGTAATTATTGGAACTATAGGATTTTGATTTGCTGTAACTTGCGCCTGTATTCTTTATCACAAACTGCTTTATTCCTCCTGCTTTTGCGATAACATCACGCACAGTTAGCGGAGTATCATTTATTTCAAAGACGCCTGGCTGCATTATTTGTCCTGAAATATAAGCTTTTTGGCTACGATAAGCAGCAATAGAAACGCCGACTTGTGGATCTTTAAAGAATTTTGCTAGTTTCTTGGTTAACTCTAGTCGAATTTGTTCTGATGTCCTTCCACTAGCCTTTATTTTGCCAATATAAGGGAAGAAAAAATAACCTTGATTGCTAACTTTATGCCCCGCCGCAGTCGGAGATCGAAATTCCCCAGCAGGAATCGTTAAATCTTTATGTCCCCACACGGTAATACTTAAAATATCCTGAGGGCCTATTCGGTAAGCATAACCTGTGACCCCTCTAGCATGCCCTTTCGTTAAATATTTTTCTTTGATAGGCTTATTTTTTGATTTTTTCTTCAGCCTGTATCGGCTTGGGCGAGAAAAATAACGAATATTATTGTAGCCTAATTTAACGAGCTTAAAATCTTTATTGGGTACGGCGCGTTGACTTTTAGGTACAAGCTGAGAATCAAACGGGGGCATGCCAGGGATAGATACACAACTACTCAATATAGAAACGAGACTCATCAAAAATAAAATATTTTTTATTTTATAAAGAGATCTGAGGGATATATGCATAGGTGCACTCTTAAAATAACGATAGAATATTAAACATACGAAAGTAACAGTGATGGTCACCAGCTATATATATAATAAAACACAAGCTGCCTGTTTTGTTAATAAACAGCGATATTCCCAACTAATTTAAAGAAGAAAGGCAATCAAAATGCTCTCTGTTACTCTACCTTACTTTATTAGGGTAAGAACTTTTGTGAACTTGTTCACAAACAATAAAGCGTATACGCTTTTAGCGATTAAGCAAACATCAACTTAACATTGCCTCAAGAAAAATAAACTTTCACTTTTTCGAGTCTTATGACCAAGCTTGCGAATTTTATAGATAAACAAAAGTAATTACAAGCCACCCAAAGAAGCCGCATAAAAAACCTACAATCCAGCCAACAACCACTATTAATCTACTAGCTTTTTCCAGACTGATCAGTGTATTCTCCTTGATCCATTATATTTACTAATTTTAAGAGGATTTCTTCAATGTCAATGGCAGACCGTGATGGGTTAATATGGTTTGATGGTAAAATGGTTCCTTGGCGCGAGGCTAATGTTCATGTTTTAACACACACACTACACTATGGTATGGGGGTTTTTGAAGGTGTGCGCGCCTATAAAACGGATCATGACGGTACGGCTATTTTTCGTCTCGCCGAACATACTGATCGCTTATTTGACTCGGCGAAAATTATGCGAATGGAGATGCCTTTTTCTAAGCAAGACATCAGTGACGCTCAGATCCAATCGGTACGTGATAATAATTTAGACTCTGCCTACCTTCGCCCGATGTGCTTTTATGGCTCAGAAGGAATGGGCTTGCGTGCAGATAATCTAAAAACACATGCGGTTGTTGCGGCTTGGGAATGGGGCTCTTATCTTGGTGAAGATAATATGAAGCATGGGTTGCGTATTAAAACGTCATCTTTTACCCGTCATCATGTTAACATTAGTATGTGTAAGGCGAAAGCAAATGGGCATTACATTAATTCTATGCTAGCCTTACAAGAAGCGCTAACAGATGGCTATGATGAAGCTTTACTGCTGGATAACGAAGGCTATGTTGCAGAGGGGAGCGGTGAGAATATTTTTATTATCAAAAATGGCATTATTTACACCCCTGACTTAACCTCTGCGCTGAATGGTATTACTCGTAATACGATTATGACACTGGCGAATGATCTTGGTTTTGAAATTCAAGAGAAACGAATCACGCGGGATGAGGTCTATATTGCGGATGAGGCTTTCTTTAGCGGCACCGCAGCAGAAGTAACCCCTATCCGCGAACTGGATAATCGCGCTATTGGCACAGGAACACGTGGACCAATAACAAAGCAACTACAATCATTATTTTTTGATGTAGTACATGGACGAGCTGAAAAATATAAACACTGGTTAACTTTTATTGACTGAGGAATGATAATTCATGGCGACTCCACTAGGAACTTGTAAAAAACTAAATATAAAAAAAGATGTTCGTATTACGAAGGCCGATCTACCGTTACATTGTCCGCCAAGTGACTCTGTAGGCTGGTGTTCTCATCCACGTGTTTTTCTTGCGATAGAAACATCAAAAACAAAAAGTAGTCGTTGCCCTTATTGTGGGACTAAATACAGTTTAGTGAGCGATGTTCAATAATCAATGCATTAGTCGGAAATAATAAAAATAAACTATTTTGAAAACGAAGCTTAAAAAACAATTTTTTTTACATCCACGCTATTGGGGAGTGTGGCTAGCCATTGGACTATTGCGCTTATTAACCTTCCTGCCTTGGTCATGGCAAATGAAGTTAGGTGCAAGGTTTGGCAAGCTAATGTATCGTTTGCTCACATCACGTCGCCGTATTGCTAATATCAATCTTAAACTTGCCTTTCCAGAGCTGTCTGATGTCGAGCGAGATAAACTCTGTGTTGAACACTTTATCTCACTAGGACAAGGCATAATCGATATGACCTTGAGTTGGTGGGGGTCTGATGAAGAGCTGGAATCACTTTCTACACTGGAAGGATTGCAGTATTTACAACAAGGCTTAGCCAATGACAAAGCAGTGATTTTATTTGGGATGCATTTTACCAGTTTAGAAGTCGGTGGCCCCATTGTCTCTAAGCTAACAGATGGGGTTCATGTTGTCTATCGCCCACATAAAAACCCACTCCTTGAGCAGATGGTTGCAAAGGTTAGAGCGCGTCGTTATGGTAAAGCGATTCCTAAAACAAAAATACGTGAACTTATTATTAGTCTTAAAAAAGGGCATACGGTATGGACTGCCCCTGATCAAAGCTTCCAGTATAAAAATAGCCTACACATTCCTTTTTTTGGTGTTAAAGCCCCCACCAATCCTAGTACTTCACGATTGGCATCCATTAGCAATGCACAAGTTATCCCCTTTATTACGGTGCGACAATATAATGAAAAGCAACAGGCAACGGGTTATTTATTGCGTTTTTTACCCCCTTTAGATGATTTTCCTAGTGAGAGTGCAGAGCAAGATGCAATCCGCACTAACTTACTCATAGAGCAACAAGTGAGGGAGTTTCCAGCGCAATATTTATGGACACATAAACGTTATAAAAATCCTGATAATTCAGAGCGAGACTATTACGCTAATAATCAATCCGCATGATTATCCAACGCTACTTGCTACGTGAAATTTTTCAATCCTTTACAGGTACCTTACTCGTTCTCTTATTGATTATTGTTGGCAATACTTTTGTGCGTCTACTTGGCAATGTTAGTTCTGGCAACTTGCCCGTTGATTTATTAGGAAAAATGGTCTTAATGGGTTCAATCAATGGTGCAATTCAGCTTATTCCTGTCGCGCTCCTGATTGGTATGATGTTGGCATTTGGACGACTTTATCGTGATAATGAAATAAGCGCCTTGCATGCATCAGGTGTCGGCCCTAAACAATTCTACAAGGGCATTTTTCTCTTTGTATTGCCACTGACCCTTCTGTTGGCAGTGATGGTTTTATATATCGTACCCACACTCGAACGCAGTACACAAAATATTAAAACAGAGGTAAAGCAACGCCCTGAAGCATCGGGTATTCCTGTGGGCGAATTTATGCATACTAGCGTTGGCAATCGACGTTTTACTATTTTTGTAGAAAAAATGGATGAAGAAAATGTGGTTATGGAACACTTTTTTATGCACTCGTCATCCGACACAAAAGACACGGTGCTAACTGCCAAGAAAGCATTGTTATTTGTTGATCAGCAAAGCGGTGAGCGTGTCTTGCAAATTAATGATGGCAGTCGCTACGACTATGACTCCACTCATCATGAGTTTCTTATTTTTCGTTTTGGAGAACATGGGCTGCGTGTTCCCAGCACTAAAATATCCGACAAAGGCAAATTAACCGCTGCACCAACGTCTGAGCTGCTTGCACAAGCGACATTAGCCAGTAAAGCTGAGTTGCACTGGCGCGTGGCAATCATTCTCTCCGCCCCGATTGTCGCCTTATTAGCCTTTCCACTCAGTTATACCACCCCTCGCCAAGGACGCTTTGGAAAACTAGCGTTAGGTATCTTGCTTTATGCTATTTATGCAAATTTATTAATGACAGGAAAATCATTATTGGAAGAGGGTAAAATACCCAGCGTAATCGGCCTTTGGTGGGTTCATTTAATTTTCATTGTTTTAGCATTATGGCTAGTGCGTAAACAATACGGTAAAGCAGGATGAAAATACTGGATGGGTATCTCTGGAAATCAACCTTGCAAGGACTGCTTGTTGCTTGGCTTGCCTTAGTGATGTTAGATGTATTTTTCGCCTTTATTAATGAGCTTAAAAGTACCGATGATCAATATACCAGCTACAGAGCCGCTATTTATTTGATCTACACGCTACCTGCGCGTTTTTATGAATTTTTTCCAACCGCGACCTTAATTGGCAGCTTATTAGGATTAGGTAATTTAGCCGCTAATTCTGAATTTATTGCGATGCGTGCCGCAGGTTTCTCTATTCGAGATATTATTTTCTCCGTTCTTAAACTAGGCGTACTCTTAACGGTATTAGCCTTTGTGGTGGGCGAATGGATTATTCCTGCGAGTGACTTGCAAGCACGTAATTATCTCGCGACCTTGAAAAATAAAAATGTTTATCTTGTGAGTGATGCAGGTCTTTGGATAAAGCAAAAAGACAGTATGATACACATTGGCAAAGTTTGGTCACAAGAAAAGCTGTCGGATGTCACGGTTTACCGTATGAAAGCTGACCGTAGTGGACTGGATAAAATAATCAAAGCAAAGTCTGTCACAGCGACTAAAAAAGGTTGGCAATTAGATGAAGTCAATACAACCACGTTTGAAGAACAGCGTGTGAATACAGAGGCCATTAAACAAATTAACCATGCTGATTTACTCGATGCCGATATACTCAAAATAGCCGCGATGAAACCAGAACAACTTTCTGGTAGTGCTTTACGCAAGGTGATTAAACATCAAAAAGAGAATGCTTTAAAATCTGATAAGTTTGAACTGGCTTATTGGAAACGTTTTTCTGTCCCCCTTTCAACCTTAGTCATGCTCATTCTTGCCATGCCTTTCCTCTTTGGTTCGCAACGCGGTGGTGGCACGGGTCAACGGGTTTTTATTGGTATTATTGTTGGTATCACCTTCTTCCTACTCAATCGTGTACTCAATGAATTAGGCATTGTTTATGGTATTACGCCTATTATTAGTGCTTTCCTACCGCTGTTTATCTTCTTATTGATCAGTTTATGGGTATTGCGACGAATACGTTAGGCAAAAAAAGAGACCCTTACCGGGGAAAGTAAGGGTCTCGGGTGAGATCGGCAATGTTTTTATTTTTGGTATTTATAAATTGCTCTTAATCTCAGGGGCTTGCTGGTAAATTTTATTTTCTGTTGTTTACCCTGCAATTGCTTATAGTATTGCAACAGCGATGCCAACTTTTAATTGTCATCACCAACAACGCAATAAATGATTGTTATAACAGCTATATTTAACTTTTTTTGATTTTTTATCTCCGCTATTATTCAACATCAAAAGATGACACGGCTGTCACTAACTTCCAATAATTGTCACCTTTTTCCCTTAAAAATAATGTCTGCAAGTCCCTATCTTAGTTATTTTTATCGCCTAAACGATAAAAAGCAATGGGCAATAATGAGATATAGCATTGACTATCGTATAACTGCCTATATATACTTCGGGTAGCTTGAAAGTACGTTTTATATTTATGCAACACCATTTCGATGTTCCTTGGTTCCTCGTCCTGTTTTTCATAATTCATAGCAACATATTTCAGCATATCGGTTTCATTACTGATGAGACCACTTACACATTTGAATAAATAGGATAAAATTATGTCTACAACTACTGGAACGGTTAAATGGTTTAACGAAGCAAAAGGTTTTGGCTTTATCGAGCAAGAGTCTGGCCCTGATGTTTTTGCTCATTTCAGCGCTATTCAAGGCGATGGCTTTAAGACGTTAGAAGAAGGTCAAAAAGTTGAGTTTACTGTAACAGACGGTCAAAAAGGACCTCAGGCTGAGAATATCGTAGCCATCTAGTTCTTTATTATCCGTGCAAACACTGTTATTAGTTTTGCGCGGATATTTAGCATACTGCTCCCCAGAAAAACCTCCCTACCCCTCTTTTTCCTCTTAGCTAAAAAATCACCAACTCACTAATTCCCCGCCTTAATGCACTTGAGCATCCGTAGGCAAACCAATCAATCGACTATTTTCTTGTTTATTCTCCGCGATAAAAACGGCTATTAATTTAACAAAATGTAACTGGCTTTCTCCTTATTGAGCCATGAAAATAACTCGGATTATTAAAATAACCTATCAGGCATTATGAAAAAAAAATTGCTCATTCAAGCGGATCATCTACATCGTTATTATGGCAAGCATCATGCGGTCAATGATATTAGTATCACGTTGTATCAAGGTGAAGTTTTAGGCTTATTGGGACAAAATGGTGCAGGAAAATCAACCACCATGCAGTTATTAACGGGCAATCTTTCTCCTGATGAGGGTTCCATTAGTATTAATTCGCTTAATTTGCAACATCAACCCATCAAAGCAAAACGGCAATTAGGTTATCTTCCAGAAACACCCCCTCTTTATCATGATATGCGTATATTGGAATATTTGCGTTATTGTGCGCGCTTGCATGATATTTCCAAGGCTGATTTAACGGATGCCGTTAATAAAGTAATGCAGCGTTGTGGGTTAGAAGACATGCAACAACGCTTGATTGGCAATTTATCCAAGGGCTATCAACAACGAGTTGGCATTGCACAAGCCATTATCCATGAGCCTGCGGTCGTTATTCTGGATGAGCCTACGGTGGGGCTTGACCCAATCCAGATTCAGGAAATTCGCGCGTTAATTAAAGTATTAGCGCAAGATCATAGCGTCATTTTATCCACCCATATTTTACAAGAAGTTGAGGCGATTTGTGATCGGGTGCATCTTCTTAAAGAAGGACAAACGGTGTTTGTTGATACATTGGATGCACTTAAAAATTATCAAAATAATAAAATAGGAGCGAATGCTTCTTTGGAAAATATCTTTACCGCATTGGTTTCTTAATGAATAAAATTTCTCTTATTGGCTTGACTGAATTTAAACGATTCTTTAACTCACCATTGGCATGGAGCATTCTTGCTATCTTGCAATTTATCTTGGCAATGATGTTTTTATTATTAATCGATGGTTTTATTACGGGGATACAAACTGAAATGGTTGGGCAAGATGTTTCTATTGGTGTCACCGATGTCGTTGTATCACGTATTTACTTATGGGCAGGGGTGATTATGTTGGTGGTGATGCCTATTTTAACCATGCGTAGTTTTGCCGAAGAGCGGATGAATAAAACCTTGCCCTTATTGATTTCTTCGCCGATTAGTTTTATCCAATTAGTATTGGGCAAATATCTTGCGCTCGTTTTATTGGTTATTGTTGTTGTTGTTATGGTGAGCTTAATGCCCTTATCACTTTTTATAGGCACAGAACTTGATTATGGACGTATAGCCACATCAGCCTTAGGATTATTTTTACTGTTAACATCCTTTGCCGCAGCGGGGCTTTATATTTCTTCACTGACCTCACAACCTATTATTGCGGCGATTGCAAGTTTTGGGTTGTTATTACTCTTAGTGGTTTTATATATTTCAGGGACGAGCAGCACGAATGCAAGTGAATTATTTGTTTATCTATCACATATCAGCCACTTTTTTTCCTTTACTGATGGCATTTTGAATAGTGCGGATATTGCCTATTACCTTATTTTTATCCTCTTATTTTTGGTGTTGACCGTGCTACGCTTGGATTCACAACGATGAAAAAAATCCTGCTAAAACTTAATAAACAGTCATCGCTTCTACTCTTTTTAGTCCTAACAGGGATTGTCGCTTGGCTAACGTATCAAACCCCCTATCGTTTTGATGCCACTAGAGGCAATCGCAATACCTTAACGGAGCCGACGCAGCAAATCTTACAAGGGTTGCAACAGCCATTAAAATTTACCGCTTATGTGCCCGATGAGCCTGAGTTGCATCAACAATTGCAGGAATTAGTGGCTAAGTATCAAAAATTTAGCGATAAAGTCTCACTAGAAATCATAAATCCTGATATTGATCCTGAGCGTGCACAGCGAGATGGCATACAAAGTCAGCACCAAGTCGTGTTACGGTTAGGCAAACAATCGGAGATTCTAGGCTCTGTTTTAGAACAAAATATTGTCAATACTATTCAGCGTTTGCAACGGAGTGATCATCGCTTGGTGATCTTTTTAGAAGGACATAAAGAAGCCGAGCTATTTGACAATAGCTCGGCAGGGCTAAGTGATTTTGCAGGGGAGCTACACAAAAAAGGTTATAAATTACAGCCACATGCCTTATTAAGCACCGGCTCAATTCCTAAAAATACGAGTTTTGTTGTCATTGCGGCCCCCAAACAAGCGTATACACCCGATGAAGTGAGTATATTACAAGACTATCTTCAGCAAGGGGGTAATCTGCTATGGCTGGAAGAACCCAATAGCCCGTCAGGCTTAAAAGCATTACAAAAAACACTCGCAATTAGTATTCCAAAAGGACGCTTATTAAGCATTGATAATAAACCTCGCGTTAATGTGAACAGCCCCACCTTAGTCCCCATTACACGCTATGGCGAAGCGGATGTTATGCAAAAGCAACAGGGACAAACCCTTTTTTCTTATGCCACGCTTGTGCAGCGCGACTTAACGATAAAACCAACGTGGGATTTTGATGCCATACTCACAACCACGAATAAAGTCTGGCTTGAAACTAACTCCCCTCTCTCAAAAGACATCAAATTTGATCAAGACAGTAATGATATTGCAGGGCCTGTTTCACTCGGTATTGCATTAAGCAAAGAAGGTAAAGGCGAGGGGGACAAACAACAGCGCATTATTGTTATTGGCGATAGTAATTTTATGCGTAATGGTTTTGTGGGCTATGCAGGAAACCTAGAGCTGAGCGAGCAACTCTTTAACTGGCTAAGTGCAAATGAACACTTGCTCGTTATTCCTGCAAAAATTGCCCCCGACACAAAAATAGAATTAAAAGACTGGCAACTTTACACGCTGGGGATCTTTTTCTTGTTTGTATTACCGATAGGGTTAATCGCGATTGGGGGGATACGCTGGATTAGACGAAAGAGGTGAGGTCAGTATTCCAACGAAACAAATAAGCTTAAATCACCCCTTATTTACTGAGTTTGTTATACCCTTTAATCAAGCGATTATGCATATCCCAGTCACTGTGCAATGAAAACACTGTTTTTCCGCACATTAACTCCTCGGCTTGTTGTAAGTATTGCTCGCCAAACAGTTTTCCAACCGTGTCTTTATGCTGTTCATGTCCTTGTTCTGGATTTTTTAGTTTAAACTGCAATAAGGCATCCACACAACGATAAGTTTTTAAGCGTTCTGTATCTAATTGGGCAAAATAGATTAACCACTGACACCCTTCCAACGACTGATCATCATCGCCTATTTTCAAAGCTAATAAAGTTTTTAGCTCTGCGATACGAAGGTCTGCCCAAATACTCTCTTTATCGGCGGGTAAACCAATGAATGCCGCAACAGGTTGTTGGTCATCAATATCGCTCTTGTTTAAATCTACTAATAATTCAGCTTGTGCTACCTGATTTTGATTTTCAATATCCAGTATACGCGGGCGAAAATTCATACCTTCATTATTATTGGCCCAGAGTAAATCATCAGTAGGGTAGATTTCAGACATACTAGGCACAAGAATACGACAGGCATAAACACCTAAATGCGCATAGTCAGCAATATAAATATCCAAATTATCATCATGGATAAGCTGGCAAAGGTAATTAAATTCCTCTTCTGTCGTGCCAGTGAAATCCCAATCATTAAATTCATAGTCCGCTGACTTAGCAAGATAGTCCCAATAAATAATACCGCTAGAATCAATAAAATGCGTTTCTAAGTTTTGTAAGCTCGCCACTTCATCCAAATCAAA
>JAGLDQ010000272.1 GCA_023145535.1 Cocleimonas sp.
AGGGTTAAGCAGGGTGACACAGAGTACAGGATACTGACCACCGAGAGAGGCATCTTTTATTAGCAGCGAGTAACCTGCTTGCGCTAGTTCATTAATGCCAGCCTGAATGGATGGATAGCGTTGTAGTACTTGATCAGGAATATCAGGTAAAGTAATCCCTTCGCTAATAATCCTAAACTTAATCGCGCGTTCAAAAATTTCTGATAAAGCTTGAACACGCGCTTCTGCAACGGTATTGCCCGCCGACATGCCGTTACTGACGTATAAATTGCCAATAATATTGACGGGAAAATAAAGGGTTTCTTTATCACGCTGGCGAATATAAGGGAGCGCGCAGATACCACGTGAAGCATGACTGGAATTAATATCAATAATGGCCGCAGGCGAGAGGTCTTGTTCATCATTATAGAAGTCCCAGAGCGTGGAACTTAATAAACCTTCGGGCATCTGATCGCCCTCAATAGCAAACCATTGTTCATTGGGATAGTGAACAAAATCAGCCTGACGGCGCTGTTCACCTAAATAATAATCAGCCCAAAAATAATTGCAAGCAAGGCGCTCAAAAAACTCACCCAAGGCGCTGGCTAACGCTGCTTTTTCAGATGCGCCTTTACCGTTAGTGAATAACAAGGGACAATCGCGGTCACGAATATGCACAGACCAGACATTAGCAATGGGGTTTAGCCAAGACTGTTCTACAATATGGTAATCAAGTGCTTGTAGTTTTTGTTGCATACTAGCGATGGAATTTTCCAATGCTGCATCTTTTCCGAGAATATGTGTTTGTGGCATGCCGATAGTTACTTTTTTAGTTGTTTCAAGAAAGGACTGAGTATAGTTTGTCTCTCACTATTTATTTTTATTATTTTATGACTTCTGAATCAATAAAACCCAAATCGATAGCTATTAATAAAATACCCTTATGGTTCTGGATTATATTTTCCAGCGTAGCCGCGCTTACGTTGGTCTCGACAGGTTTGTATTTTGCTAAAAGTACGCGACTGTCGGTTGCGGCTCAACAAGATCAAACACCATTAATTCAACGGCGTGATAGTTTATTAGCCGAGCGTGATATTTTACAAAGTAATTGGCTAAAAACACTGAATCCCTTGGCGAAGAAAATTCAGGGTGATCTAATTTGGAGCAGCCTACAGCAAAAAGGCTATATGCGCTTTGCTAATTTACCTGAATTATCAGCACAACAGGTTTATCATTTATGGATTTATGATTTGGAATACAGTGTAAAAGAGCCTGTTTCTTCAACAAAATTTCAGGCTGATCCGCATGTTAGGAAGGAGTTTGTAGTCGAGGTGGTGGCAGAAAAGGTCGTCAAAAAACCTTATAAGTTTGTTTTAAAAATAGAAACGGATGCACAGCCTGATCAGATTTTATTATTAGCGCAGCCATAAAAAAAGCCCACCAAGGGTGGGCCCGAAGGTTTTGTCTAAGTGCTAGGAACTTATGACTTCTTCTCTACAGCTGTAGTAGGTGCTGCTGCTTTTTCTTGAGCTTCGATACGCTTAAGCATTGCTGTTGCTTGTTGAATCTGTGCTTGTAAAGCAGCTTTCATTTGTGCTGATGTAACAGGTGCTTTAGCAACGTTGCTACCAAGACCTTGTCCGTTTGTGCTGTTAGCGCCTGTTGCAGAAGCGGCACTGTTACCCGCAACGTTTCCGTTACCTGCGCCATTTGCAAGTGCATCACCGTTAAACTTAGTGTCGCCATCTAGCTGGCCTTTAGCGTCCATATTAGTACGTGCTTTGCCTTTAAAGCTAATGTTAAAGTCAACTTCACCGTCTGCATCGCCTTTACCTGTTCCCCAGCCATTGCCTTTCGCCGCGCCAGTTCCTTTAGAAGCCATATTGCTTTGAGCATTAGCCGCAGTATTTCCCGCTACGTTTCCAGAACCATTTCCGTTATTGAATCCATCGAACCAGTCAGCAGAAGCAACAGAAGAAACAGCGATTAAAGCAGCAAATGTAAGTGTTTGTAATTTCATGATAGTAGTACCTAGCTATAATTTAAGTTAAAATTTCTGTCTTTTTCAACAGAAGATGAGTATATAATAATATTCTAATATACTAACGTCAACTCTTTTTTCAATTAATTTGAAATGATTCGTTTTCTTTCGGAACTTTTTGAAAATTAGAATATGAGAGAATTCTAAACTACTTAAACTGAATGCGGCATTAAACAAATAAAATATTTGTTTAAAATATAATCACTCTTGATCTGGTTTAAAATCTTACACAGGTCTTTTTTCATTCATTATTGAATTTGCTATAGTCACCCGCATAAAAGTAAAACTAATCCCTTATTAAGAGACCTTCCCATGAGTGATACACCCAACAATGTAGAATTTAGCGCACCTGATGAGAGTAAAACCTTTCTTAAAGAAGAACTGGTTAAAAAACAAAAGCAATTAATGCAACTTACCCTTAAAAGCAATCCACTCGACAGGGCAAATCTGCAATATGATATTGGTGAGCTGATGTTAGATATTGCCAAACCTGGCATGCCAGAAGCGGCATGGGGTATGACGAAAGAATCCTTTAAAATATTTATGGAACATAAGCAATGGGAAGCAGCCGTCAGTTGTTGTGATTTATTGTATCGTGCAGACCAACCCGCCTCTATTGTTGCCTTGGGGAATGGCTTGTGGTTATCGGTTACTTATCCAATAGATCCTGAGTTGACTATTCTTATGTTAAACAATTTGATTGATGATACACCGGCTAAAGCAGACGGTGCAGCAGTTGCCGCAGTAGTTGCACATCATATTGCAGACTTAAGATTGGAAGATGAAAAGCGCGATAGCGTTATGTTTTTAACGATGAATCTGATTGCTAAAGTCGCAGAGCGGCATAGTGAAGTTAAAAGTCAGGATCAAATGAATTTCTGGATGACTAAGTTAGACTTAAATGATTCCGATGTCTATTTTCCTCGTTTAGCTCAAGTGATCGATGCGATAGTGGGTGATGACTGGTGGTATAATCGAGACGAATTGCGTGAGGAACTGCCTGTCAATTAGTTGCTATTGTGTAGCTACCTATAAAATATCAGTATGAATCAATAGCCTGTGTCATAATCAATCCAATATCTAACGACAGGGGCAAGCAATGATTCATAAATTACGACTAAAATCTATTTTAGGCAATTTTAAAATCAAAGACCATACCTTAGAGTATGAAGATTTTATGGCGCGTTTTTACAATATGTGCATAGATGAAGGCATGGAGCATGGCAAAATTATGCCATCACGTGCTTTTTGCTCTGATGAGAGTCAGGGAATGCCCATTATCTTAATTACCAAGCATTTTAGTGCCTTCCCTTTTAACCACGGTATTGTTGGCGGCATTATGGCGGAAGGTCGTAATGGTGCTTACGCGCATCATGGTAATGACCTTGCCATTATTCAAGCAAGCCATGTGGGATATGATAAAGACACAGGGCATTTTGGACGTTATCGTCGCTTACAAACGCATGACTGTCATCTTTCATCCAACTGTGGGCAAATTCAGGCAACATTGGATTGGTATCAAAAAGAATATGCCTTTGCCAGTGAAAACACCTTATTACAGAAGGTGGGTGATCAGTATTTGATTACTATCGATAAGATGCTATTCCAGCAAGCGCATAGCGAAGGTGTTTTCCTTGATTTGTCGGAATTAGTGGCTATGCCAAAAGAGGGTGAAAAAATCACACCCATTAAAATACTCAGTACCGCAAAAGTCTATAGTGCATCGAGTGATCTCATTGATTTTCTAAAACAGCGTAATTACCAATGGAGTGAAAATAAAGCAGCGCCTATCGGTGATGCACTAACCCCTGATTTATTTACCTTTAAGCGTGAAATTGATCAAAATAATCAAAATGAAAAAAACCTATTCCAATATATGCCGTGGATAGTAACCTCAAGTGAGCCGATGTTAAGTGCAGCAGAAGTGAATGTGCAAGTGGAATTTGATAAAAGCTATCGCAATATCGTCCGTGAACCTGCTTATCAAGGGAGAAAGTTAATCTATATAGCTGGTTTAAACATAGACTATTCGCCAGAAGAAGGGCAATTATTCTCAGAAATGCAATTTGTCCCTTGGGCTGTGTATATTCAAGATGTCGATGGCAGTCATCGCGTGTTGGAACAGGATGAGCTTTATGAAAAGCTACTGAGTTATAGTAATAAAAATCCTAATATAATGGATATTAACGAAGCGCTGTGTAAAATATCAGAGTCCTAGACTAAGCCTAAAAAGCTTAATTTTTCAGACATATGACGAATATAAATTCTATGATTTTGTAAGATCTGCTGAGGTATAAAGCGCATCAAGTAAACTATTTGATGTGCCTCCTAATATCGGTATACCCTACATTTTTTCGTAATTCAATCGTCAAAAACGATGAAAATATTATTTACGAGCAGCATTTAAACGCTGTAATGCTTTCTGTGCGGCAGGAACCTTCTTATTTGCTGCTTTTTGAAACCATACTCTAGCCTGACGCAAATCGCGTTTCACACCATAGCCATTCGCATACATCGCACCGACACTATAAATGGCCAGTGGTACACCTTTGTCCGCCGCTTTGCGATACCATGCCAATGCTTGTCCATGATGTTTTTTAACCCCAATGCCATCAACATATAAGTCGCCTAATAAAAACATAGAAGCAGGCAAACCTTTTCTGGCCGATTTTGAAAGCCATTGAAATGCACTATAGGGGTTTTTCTTAGTGCCTTTGCCTTCTAAATACATCAATCCTAAATTGTGTTGCGCTAGAGGAATATTTTTGTCAGCGGCTTTCTTAAACCATTGGAAAGCATGATAAGGGTTTTTCTTAACCCCCAAGCCTTTGATATACATAGCCCCTAAGCTGTAATACGCAGAAACAACCTTTTTATCTGCTGCAATCTTCATATTTCTAAACGCATGGTAAGGATTTTTCTTTGTCCCCATGCCATTTGCATACATAAGCCCTAATAAATAGTTAACCCCAGGGTTGCCTGATTTTTCTGCTTTTTTTGCATATAAAAAGGCCTTGCCAAAGTTGCGTTTTACGCCAGCACCATTTAAGAAACGTTCACTTAACATGATTTGCACATCGGTCATGCCTTTCTGTGCGGCTTTCTCATACCAGTGAATTGCGGCTCCCATATTCTTCTTAGTGCCATGCCCATTCTCATGCATGATGCCTAGTCCACGATAAGCATCAGGTATCCCTTTTCCTGCGGCTTTGGTATACATTTGAAACGCTAACTGAGGGTTTTTCCTTGCACCAACGCCTGTCGCATACATAGAGCCAATCGCATACATCGCGATTGGGTGCTGCTTATCCGCTGCTTTTTTATACCATTGCCCTGCCGTCCACGCATTTTTCTTCACACCCTGACCCTGCATATAAAGTTCGCCTAAAATATACTGTCCCGCTGGATCCCCTTTTTTGGCAAACTCAGAGGCTATCCGAAAGACAGTACGATAATCTTTGCGCTTATAAGCAGCTTTTAAATCCTCATTAGGCCCCGCTAAGGCGACATTGCTGGAGAATAGAAAGAAAAAGGTAAAGAGAACTAATAATTTTTGACTGATATTCATAGGATAAGTAAATGTTAATGACAATTAATGCATGAAGTTTAGTTCAGAATTAGATGTTTATTCCGACTTATTTTTCTACGCAGTTTTTTGTGGTTCTAATTGATTGATTAGCTGATCAACGCGTTGTTCAAGTTTTTCAACTTTCTCACGCGTACGCAATAAAACAGCCGTTTGTACATCAAACTCTTCGCGACTGACTAAATTCATCTTGCGTAGACCACTTTCGAGTCCAGAACGCAGATTTTGTTCCACATCTTGTTGTAATTCCCCCATTGAAGGTGGAAGTAAGGAGCCTAAGCGTTGCGCTAGTCCATCGAGCTGATTATTAATATCCATTCTATATAATCCATTGTTGAAAAATCTAAAAACTATTTTTAATCACTATTCTATAGGCTATAGTGCGCGGAATCATTAAAAAAGAAGAGAAGCCCCTATGAAATTAACACCTCGGAAAATATCCACTCCGCGCCCTAAAATGTCCCTAACCATACCAGAAGGTATGGCTCCTGTAGAGTTTTTCAATAGCCCTGCAAACCTGAAAAATCTAGCAGAAGAAAATGGCCTGTTTAGAACCCCAGAAGACTGGTTAATGTACCGCAAACTCATTGGTCATAGCTCAGAATTTGATACTTCTATTATTCTTGATACCTCAAGGCGCATCCTCGATCCACTAGGTCGCCCCGTGCGCCGTGATCAGCTAGCACGACAAGAGAAAAAAGTATGGTCACAGATGACACAAATTATCTGTGATTATATGTTTGAGAAATACCCTGATCCTAAAAAGCATTTAGTCCTTTGTGGTGAAGCCAGTCTTGACTCAACTTGGCCGCTTAACAAACCAGGTGTGCCTAGTATTCGTATGATCCATAATCACTTCATGGTGTTTCCTTACGATAAATTAAGTGCAGCAGATAGTGCTAATCCCAATAATGTCAATTTGACGGATAGTGGTCATAACACATTATTCTTGCGGCGTTTAAGCTCTGTCTACCATGAGTTTTTAGAAGTCCTTGATTTGCAACTACTCAAGCAGATTCCATCCGAACAGTCAGCACTTGAAATTACAGGCTATCCACAAGGTTTGCCAAGCTGGGAGCTGATAGGCGGTGCAGAAAAACTTAAAGACCAGTATTTTTGGTATGAATATGAGCAAATACTGAGGGGCTTTCTGGACTTTTATCAAACTTTCTTTAGTTTGGTCTCATCAGGTGAGGAAAAAATCCCCGCTGATGCCAACTTCCCAGAACAAATTCATGATGTATTACTCAGTAGCAATCAATTCTTACGGGTAGCACGCGATTTACGTGAACACATTGCACTCGATCCTAAATTTGCCAATGACATTCGCTGGCGACCTGCGTACAAGCAGATTCTCTATCGTGATCAAAATGGACGTATTATTGTCACCATTTCGCAAAACTCAGTGGGTAATGCAATTACAGAGTTATTGGGTATTGTGGTTGATCGTTACGAAGATGTTGAAGAATATGCAGAACTCGAACCTGCATTAGTGGGACGTTTATTAGAAGCGCGTGAGCGTTTAATAGACGCAAACTTGGGAGAAGCAATTTCTGCACCGAGTTGGCCTGATGGGGAATATGCGGCAAAGTAGTTTTAAACTATATCTTTGGTAAAGACACGGTAGGCAAAGGAAAATATTTTGAATTTTTCTTTGCAAGCCCTGTGTCTTTGCAAGCAATCGTTGGTAGTGGGCTAATTTTGTGAATCATTGCACAGACTGCTGTGATTTAAGTCTTTTTACACTCCGAAAACGATTACTCAAATATATATTTAAGAATGAACTTTCTATTCCGCTTTTTTGCCAATATTTATCA
>JAGLDQ010000273.1 GCA_023145535.1 Cocleimonas sp.
GCGCATTCTATAGATTATTTCCCTGCCGTCAATACTTTATTTTAATTTATTCGATAAAATTTATAACTAGTTGATAATCCTTGTTTTTATATTCTGCTTTAAAAACAATCACAATAAAAAACCACCCACTTAGTCAAATAAGACCGCTTGCCAAATATCATCAACAGCCTCAGGGTGATCTATAAAGTAGTTGCGTGACTGCTGCACTTTTTCAATGACGTTATTACGACGCAATTCTTCTTTACTCGGCGGGTCTATTTTATTCCAATCTCGCAATAGCTTTGCTTGCTTCCTAAATAGATTTAAGTCGTAAGCATCGACTATATAGAAGATGGCACGCGCCACCTCTCCTTTACTCACATGCGGAGGCTCTACTAGCTTGCGCTTATGATCCACTTCAAAATCATAATCCAGCCAAACCCTTTCCTCTTCTTTAATATCAACCTCACCAAAGGTATAACTCCCACGTGCCATATTCAGGTCTTTGCGGGCAGGGTAAATATTATGTAAGTCGGCCTCTATTAGTTTAAAGCGTTTAGAATGACGACGACAATGCTTACGATCTTTACACCTAAGACTCTTCACCACCCATGCCATAGGAAATATATGCTCAGCATTAGTCCAGCTAGGCTTTACATGCCCAAAACGCTGCTGGCTATAAACCGTTATTCCACCATTCCCATAAAGATCTCGCCAAAACAGCTGAAGCGTGTAGTGATAGTTAGATACTTTTTGCTGACCTGTATTATATTTCATACGATGAGTGTAGCATTTTTGCCTGCAAGCAAAAAACAAAGCTTTTCCTATTGCCACACTTAGTTCAGATGAATACAATCGGTGGTTGCATTTTTAGCTCAGCGCTAAAAGCTTGCATTAATTTAAAAGCACTAATCGCTAGATTTGTGTTTTTTTGACCCAATAAGATACACTACGAATTACGATTAAATAAGAATCATGGAGTCAGTACATGCCTTGGAATGAACCAGGTGGTAATAACAACGACAAAGACCCTTGGAGCGGACGCTCTAATAACAAGGGATCAAAGGGAAACTCTTCTGGAACCGATAATATCGATGAGTTAACCCGTAAGCTGAATGAAAAAGTTACCAGCATCTTTGGTGGTGGGGGTAAATCTGAGGACGGTAAGGGTGGCGGTGGCGGTGTCAATAAAACAGGCATGCTATTAATCGGCGCTGTTGTACTCGGTATTTGGCTATTTTCTGGCTTTTATACCGTTGACTCTGCTCAACGTGGTGTAGAGTTACGCTTTGGTGCTTATAGTCAAACTACCCAACCGGGTCTTCACTGGCATTTACCGTATCCTTTTGAGAAGGTAGAGTTAGTGGATGTGGATAAAAACAGAACGGCTAAAGATCGTACACATATGTTGACTAAAGATGAAAATATTGTCGATGTAGGTGTTTCTGTACAATATAAGATCAAGTCTCCAGAAAACTACCTCTTCAATATCTATCTAGCAGACTATGAACCGCAGCAATCCGTTGGTACCTTGTATCATGTGATGCGTAGTGCAATCCGCGAGGTGATTGGTCGCAATACGATGGATGGCATTTTAAAAGATAATCGTGCAGGTTTTGCTCCTGATACATTGACGGTTATGCAAGAAATTCTAGACAGCTACAAATCAGGCATTCATGTTATTAAAGTCAACCTAACTTATGCCGAAGCACCCAAGCAAGTTAAGGATGCGTTTGACGATGCTAACCGTGCTAGAGAGGATAAAGACCGCTATAAAAACCAAGCTGAAACCTATGCCAAGAAAGTTATCCCTGCTGCACGCGGTAAAGCGGCCCGTATTATAGAAGATGCAACGGCCTATACGAGTCAGATTGTCTCAAAGGCAACGGGTGACTCTACTCGCTTTGAGCAATTAGCCTCTGAGTATCACAAAGCACCCGAAGTTACCCGCGAACGCCTCTATCTTGAAACGATGGAAAAGGTCATGGCGAGCAGTCGAAAAATTATGATTGATAGTACATCAGGCAATAACTTACTCTACTTACCACTAGACAAATTAGGCGCTGGCAACGCATCTAGCGAACCCTTATCACCCGCCGTTGCTAGTGCATTACAACAACAAATCAGAAACAAACAAGCTCAGGATTCTCGCGTTAGCAGCCGTTCTAGCTCAAGGGAGGCACGTCAATGAAAAACTTTACAGGAATTATCATAGCCATTGTTGTCTTCATTATCAGCTCATCAACGTATATTGTCGATCAGCGTGAAGTGGCGATTAAATTTCGCTTTAAGCAAATTGTTGAAGCCAATATTGAACCGGGTCTGCATTTTAAATTACCACTGATTCATACGATTAAAAAATTCAACGCACAAATTCTTACTTTGGACGCTAAGCCTGACCGCTTCCTAACCAATGAGAAAAAATATGTCCGTGTTGACTTCTTTGTAAAATGGCGTATTGCGGATGTGAGTGAATATTACCGTGCGACTCGCGGTGATATTGGACGTGCCAAAAACCGTCTTGAAGGCATAATGAAAGATGGTTTACGTAATGAATTCAGTAAACGCACCATTCAGGAAGCTATTTCTGGCGAACGTGGCGCAATCATCACCTCTTTGCGTGAAAAATCAAATATTGATGCGAAAGAACTGGGTATTGAAATTATTGATGCGCGCGTGAGCCAAATTGACTTCCCTGATACGGTGAGTGAATCGGTTTATGAACGAATGCGCTCTGAACGTAAACGGGTTGCTCAGGACTTCCGTTCTCGTGGTAAGGAAGAAGCAGAAAAGATACAAGCAGGCGCAGACCGTGAAGCGACGATTATTGAAGCCGACGCTTATAGTAAAGGTGAAACAATGCGCGGTTCAGGCGATGCTAAGTCTGCTTCCATCTACGCAAAAGCCTATTCAAAAGATGCTGAATTTTATGCCTTTTATCGTAGTTTAGCGGCCTATGAAAAATCACTAGGAAGTTCAAATGACATCATGGTCATTGAACCTGACTCTGATTTCTTCCGTTACTTTAAGAAAAAAAAAGTAACTAATTCAGCTGATTCAAAAAAACAAGCTCCACCCAGCCCTACACAGGGTAATAAACAGATCAATCAATCTGGCCCTTACCCTGTGTACTCTTACCCACAATATTATTACCCCCCTGCTAACATGCCGAATGCTCAGCAAAGACCTCCTCAACAACAAGAGGCAAAAAGCCCTGAGCCTGAGCAAGTGCAGCAGTGAATATTAACTGGCACGATCTCCTCACCGCCTTGGCATTAGTATTAATCATCGAAGGGCTATTGCCCTTTGCTATTCCTGACAAGGTCAAAGAGGTTTATCGTCGCTTACAACAAGCACCCAGTAATAACTTACGCATGATGGGGCTTGCTAGTCTTTTAGCAGGTCTCGTACTACTCTACTTTGTTTGAGGATGCTTACCGCAATGAAATAACCCTTCTTGCTTTATTGCCTGTTTATTTGACCTTAATCGTTGCAGTGAATGACTATGCACCGCTTAGCGCCAAACAAACAGGAGCAATAACTCAACCCCTACGCGGTCATTTCATTCTTATAAACACCCCCAAACCATCAACCGTAATAATCCAATATGACTACATGGCTACTACCAGAAGGCATTCACGAATCTCTGCCTGATGAGGCTGAACCTTTAGAAACATTTCGCCGTCAATTGATCGATCTCTATGCTAGTTGGGGCTATCGTCTCGTCAATCCTCCCTTAGTTGAATACATGGAATCACTGCGTATTGGCATGGGAACAGGACTTGATTTGCAAACGGTTAAAATCACTGATCAATTAACTGGTCGATTAATGGGTGTGCGTGCTGACATGACACCACAAGTTGCGCGTATTGACGCACATCGCATGAGAAACAATGACATTGATAATCGCCCTAACCGCCTCTGCTATATAGGCACCGTCCTGCGTACTCATGCCACCCACCAAGGCGGCTCTCGCTCGCCTCGACAAGTCGGCGCAGAGTTATTTGGTCATGCTGGCATAGAAAGTGATTTTGAAGTTATTTCACTGATGCTAGAAACACTTAAAATTAGTGGTCTGGATGATATTATTTTAGATATTGGACACGTTAGTATAGCCCGCGGATTAGCGAAATACGTTCAACTAACCCACGACGAAGAAACACGGTTCTTTGATATGCTAGCGCGTAAATCCATTCCTGAAATCAATCAGTGGTTGGAACAGAGCCATCTCTCCAACGCTAATGCCGACATGCTAGGCGCTCTGCCGACTCTTAATGGTTCGCCTGATATATTAGAATCTGCAAAATCAATCTTATTAAATGCAGGTCGCCTTGTGATTAGCGCAATCGAGTATTTACAAAGTTTGACCGAGCTACTAAAGCGTTATTATCCCCAACTAAAAATCAATATTGACTTAGCCGAACTGCGTGGTTATGCCTATCATACGGGTATCATTTACGCCGTTTATACCCCTGAAAGAGGTCACTCAATCGCCAGCGGTGGTCGCTATGACGGTATGGGTAAAGCCTTTGATAACGACAGACCAGCGACAGGGTTTAGCACTGACTTGCATACGCTCGCGTCTTTATCATCCCCTAGCAACACAAAAACAGGATGTGCAATTTTAGCCCCTTATGCATTAGATGAAGACTTAGACAAACTGATTGCACAACTACGTAGCGATGGCGAAGCGGTTATACGACAGCTTTCTGACAAAACGAATATCACACCCAAGCAACAAGGCTGCAATCGTAAAATTGAACAGCAAGATGGGCAGTGGCTAATAGTCTCTATTCAATAAAATCATAAGCAATACAAACCACTAATTATTTATACTGCATGATTTATACTAAATAATCATGCACTTGATTCACCAAAAGCCTAAAGAGAAGATACGGATGGGAAAATTTGTTGTAGTACTTGGAACCCAATGGGGTGACGAGGGAAAGGGAAAGGTTGTTGATTTATTAACAGAAGATGCTGCTGCGGTGGTACGTTTTCAAGGTGGACACAATGCAGGTCACACCTTAGTCATTGATGGCAAAAAAACGGTTCTTCACCTCGTTCCATCGGGCATTTTACGTGATGGCATCGAGTGTATGATTGGCAATGGTGTTGTACTCGCCCCTGATGCGCTCTTAAAAGAACTGGATATGCTTGAAGCAGAAGGCGTTCCTGCGAGCGAGCGACTAAAAATTTCAGAAGCATGTCACTTAATCCTTCCTTATCATGTCGCACTCGATGCAGCCCGCGAAGTGGCGCGCGGCAAAAAGGCGATCGGCACAACAGGGCGCGGAATAGGCCCTGCTTATGAAGATAAAATTTCACGTCGTGGCATTCGTTTAGGTGATCTGTTAGATACAGAGCGCTTTAAAGTAAAGCTAAAAGAAGTGATGGATTATCATAACTATAGCTTAAAAAACTACTTTAAAGCCGAAGCAGTGGATTACCAAACTGTACTTGATGAAGCACTAGAAATGGCTGAAAGAATGCGCCCGATGGTCATTGATGTACCTCATCGCTTACAACAACTGCGAAAATCAGGTCAGCGCGTTATGTTCGAAGGCGCACAAGGCACTTTGCTGGATATTGATCATGGCACTTACCCTTACGTTACCTCATCAAGCACCACAGCAGGTGGTGCATGTACAGGCTCAGGCGTTGGCCCTAAAGATTTGGATTATATTTTAGGGATTACCAAAGCTTACACAACACGGGTTGGTTCAGGCCCATTCCCTACTGAATTATTTGATGATATTGGTGCACATATTGCCGAAGTCGGCAATGAACTGGGGGCAACAACAGGCCGCCCAAGGCGCTGTGGCTGGTTAGACACCGTTGCATTACGCCGCTCTATGCATATCAATAGTATTACGGGTATTTGTGTTACCAAATTAGATGTACTGGATGCTGTAGACACCATCAAAATATGCACACACTATGAACTAGATGGCGAAAAGCTCGATATTCCCCCCATCAATACCACTGAGTTTGCACGATGCACCCCTATTTATGAAGAAATGGCAGGATGGAAATCAGTAACCTTTGGCGTTACTGCTTATGATGACCTTCCAGAGAATGCCAAGCTTTATTTAACCCGCATGGGTGAATTGCTCGAAACGCCCGTTGATATTATTTCTACAGGCCCTGACCGTGATCATACGATGATTGTGCGTCATCCTTATGAGCTATAAGCTCTAAAAAACCACACCACTGAACACATGAAAATTTATATAATTTCATGCGTTCAGTGACTTACCTGTTTTATTCTCTTTTCAGAGCCTCAACTAAACAGCAAATAAATAATCTCGCTAGAAAACCCTCGTCCAGCCAAAAAACGCGATTGCCGCGCCCTCTCTTTATAATCCTTTGGTTTTTTCACCCCAAAGCGCTTCTCACGCTGCTCTTTTGCTAAAACCAACCAATCTGTGCCCTCTTCCAATAAAGCCGATGCAATTAACGCATCATCAATACCACGTTGCCTTAGCTCATAGCTAATTTTTATCTTTCCCTGCCCTCGTGACACACGCGAGCGCACAAACATTTCCGCAAAACGTTCATTACTCAAATAATTAGAGGCTTCAAGTGCATCACATAGCGATGCCAGATCAACATCGTCAGAAAAAGGTTTTCTACGAATTTTATTAATGAGCTCAAGGCGGGAATGTTCACGCCGCGCCAATAATCCGATAGCCGTTTGATAACAGCGAGTATAGTTTTCAATACACATTATCTATCTATAAAAATTTTGTAGACATAGTCCAATCACAAAAAATGGCGGATTAAGTACAATGATCATTTCAAATCCTGCACTCAACCCACCACTTGAGTATCACAACGATGAGTGAGCATCCTTCAACCCACCCTTCCCTGCGATATTATTTACTTCTTTTTCTTATCTTTTTTTTGTTCCTTACTCTCGACAGCTTCCTCTTTTTTATCTTCTGGCTTATCCTTTGTTAATAATTGCTCACGAATACCTTTCTCAACCGTCTCCGCCATCTCAGGATGTGCTTTTAAATAGTTACGCACATTCTCTTTGCCTTGACCAATTTTAGTATCATTATAGCTATACCAAGCACCGGCTTTATTGATAAAGCCAAGCTGCACACCCAAGTCGATAATTTCCCCTTCATGAGACACGCCTTCCCCATAAATAATCTCAAATTCAGCAAACTTAAAAGGAGGTGCCATTTTGTTTTTAACCACTTTAACACGAGTTTGGTTACCGACAATCTCATCCCCTTTTTTAAGCGCTCCAATACGGCGAATATCAAGACGCACAGAAGCATAAAATTTCAGCGCATTACCTCCCGTCGTGGTTTCAGGACTACCAAACATAACACCAATTTTCATACGAATCTGGTTGATAAAGATAACCATCGTATTTGAACGTTTAATATTAGCCGTTAATTTACGCAATGCTTGCGACATTAAACGCGCTTGAAGACCCATATGCGAATCCCCCATATCGCCTTCAATTTCTGCTTTTGGTGTTAGTGCAGCCACAGAGTCGATCACAACCATATCAATTGCACCAGAACGAACTAACATATCGGTTATTTCTAATGCTTGCTCGCCCGTATCTGGCTGTGATACCAATAAATCATCAATATTGATCCCTAGTTTTTCAGCATAAGAAGGATCTAAGGCATGCTCAGCATCAACAAAAGCAGCCGTGCCACCCGCTTTTTGACACTCCGCAATAGCATGAAGTGTCATGGTTGTTTTACCCGAAGATTCTGGACCATAAATTTCAATAACACGCCCTCTAGGCAATCCACCAATGCCTAGTGCTATATCCAAATTAAGCGAACCCGTTGAAATAACATCAATATTTTTTGCAGCAGCATCACCCATACGCATCACAGCGCCCTTACCAAACTGACGTTCAATTTGCCCTAAGGCGGCGGCTAGTGCTTTTTTTCTATTTTCGTCCACGTAATGATACCTGTTATGATTATAAGAAGGCTAAGAATTAACCCGAAAGAAAAAGTGTACCAATAAAGCTAGCGCAAACTCTATATTGACAATGCGCCAAGAAAAAGAACTCCAAGACAGAATGCTTGAAAGTAGCTATGAATCAAAAATAATGCAAACACATAAAGACAACAAAAATACCACATATCCATCTCTTACGATGAATATATGGTATTAAGTTTTCGTGATAAAAAAATAAACTATTGATTAATCTGCTTATTCACACCTTCAAGGCAATGAACAACGGCCTGACGACGAACAGAATCACGATCGCCATCAAAGTGAACCGTTTCCGAAACGGGTACATCACCACGAATCATCCAAGAAAAACAAACGGTTCCTACCGGCTTATTTTCAGTACCACCTGTTGGCCCTGCAATACCACTCACGGCCAACGACATACTTGCCGTTGATCGTTCAATCGCACCTTGTGCCATTTCGCGAACAATCGCTTCACTGACCGCACCGTGCAATAGCAACGTCTCTTCAGCAACACCCAACATATCATGCTTGGATTGATTACTATATGCGACAAAGCCTCGATCAAAATAGATCGAACTGCCTGGCACATCAGTCATCACCTTTGCAACCCAACCACCTGTGCAAGACTCTGCGGTTGCCAAATCCATCTCAACACTACTTAATGTTTCAGCAACGGACTTAACTAATTCACATAACTCCTCATCTTCTTTATGCATAGCTACCTATTTCTGTTAGTTTTACCCAAACCCGTAATGACATATGCTCAGGTTTTATTAAATGCCTCTTAACTATAACATTTATTCTTGCGAATAGTTCAATTACCACAAGAGAAATCATCAATATGTGATAATTATCCCCCGCTTAGTGGTAAAAAAGACTCACTTATCCAAAATATTTTGCAAACCTCTGGAAAATAATAGTTCACAAATAAATTTTTGCAATAAGTTTTACAAACATTAGTTAAAAATTGAGACTTTCTGCCAATAAAACTTCATTAATAATTAGCTGACGAGAGTGAGTTGAAATAAAAAATGAGGCAGGCAAAGTGAAAAGCGGGGTAATTTCAGTCAGGAGCCGTTGTTTTTATCAAGAGGATAGATAGCATAATTTAAAATCCCGTTTTGGCTAAAATGATGTGGGTTCAAGCCCCACCTCTGGCCGCATTTATTGACGATTCAGGTCAGGTCAATCATCCATGTTAATTAGTGCATTTAAATAACGCTTATAACGTCCTTCAGAGATAACGCCCTGCTCTACGGCAACTCTAACAGCGCATTTTGGCTCATGATGATGCGTACAATTATTAAAGCGACAGGCATGCACGTAGGGTGCAAATTCACAATAACCATCACTTAATTTTTTTTCTGTCAACTCATCAAGTACATAGTCTCGTACTCCAGGTGAGTCGATCAAATAAGCTTCATCTCCCAGATCATAAAGTGTTGCAGTCGTTGTGGTATGTTGCCCCTCCCCTGATTGTGATATTTCATTCACTAGCAACTCGACATCAGGCAAAAAATGTTGTGCTATGGAGGATTTTCCCACACCTGAGCGACCAACAAAGATATTCGTTTTAGCCTTCATCCGCTCACGTAACGCATCAACCCCTTCCCCTGTGTTAGCATTGATTGCAATAACAGAGTAATCAATATCACGATAATCTTGCAAGGCTTTCCTATCAACTTCGGTGGCTTGTTTTTGCTCTAAATCACTTTTATTCATCACAATCACAACATCGGTATCAAGCTGATGTGCCGCAATCAAATAACGGTCAACTAAATCCCAAATAGGGCGTGGCAACCATGAGCTCGTCACGATAAGCTGGTCAATATTAGCGGCGATTGTTTTGGGCGTTCCACGGTAGGTGCGGCGAGTGAGGGCATTTTTGCGGGGTAGAAGTTTGGAAACGGTGGCATTTCCATGTTGATTTGCATGCCAGATCACATGATCACCACAAGCAACATGATCTAATTTTCTCTTTGTAGTACAACGTATCGGACGCTGATCCCCCTTTGATACGAGCAGCTCCGAACCAAAGCGAGTAATCACTCGCCCTGATTGTTTTTCTGCCTTATCTTTCGTCGTACTAACAGCAATCTTTTTATTGCTCATATTCTATCATTCTCATTCCTTAGTTTTATCATCGCTGTCTTCTTTGCTACTTTTCTTTATTGAAAACTTATAATGGGCTTCATTGAGATAAGCCACAACATCTTCTATTTCATCATCAAATAAATTGGTACTTAACTGTGAGTCACATTTTCGTACCTGTGAATTTAACTCTGACAGTGATTTTACTTTTCTATCTTTGCGCGTAAACATTTCATTGGTTTGATGGCAACGCACACATTCGGATGCCGTATAGATTGTTTTGCCTTTAGTCGCACTTCCATCCGCATAAGATGCACTTGCTAACAGCAACCCACAGAGTGTTATTGTTATTTTAGTCATGTTTTTTCCTGCTTTAATTTTAAATAATTTAGTTGGTTATTTGCAGAAACAAAAAGCCACTACGCCCCCTCAATACTCACACCTTCACACGGCTCACATCGCCTCACAGAGAAGCGAATCACGCAAAGTTTTAATCTAAAAATTAACGACGTTACGAACAACATATCGACAATAGATGTTAAGTCGGTTGTTATTCTAATCCCCCCACTTGTTTTAAATGTGCAATCCGTATGGACGCGGGTGGATGTGAGTCATAAAAAGAAGAGTACAGCGGATCTGGCGTTAATGTTCCTGCATTCTTCCTATACAGACCAACCAAAGCACTAATGAGTTCCTTTGCACTTGATTCTTTTGCCGCAAACTCATCCGCTTCAAACTCATGTTTACGCGACCACCACGCCATCATCGGCCCAATGAAAAAAGTATAAATTGGCGCTACCAACATAAACAACAGCAATGCCATATAAGTAGAAGACTGCTCCACCCCTAAGACATGATAAAAAGCATCCTGCTTCATGAAGTAAGCCAATGCTGCAAATCCCCCCAATGTCATTAGCATAGAAAGTACCAACCCTTTAAGCACATGCTTGCGCTTAAAATGCCCTAACTCATGCGCCAAAACCGCTTCAACCTCACTCGGCGATAAATGTTTCAACAGCGTATCAAAAAAGACAATGCGTTTATTCTTACCAAAACCGGTGAAATAGGCATTGCCATGACTTGAACGACGCGAGCCATCCATCACAAAAACGCCTTGAGAGTTAAAGCCCGTACGCGCTAACAACTGAGTGATACGCGACAACACTTCACCTTCTTCCAAGGGTTGAAATTTATTAAAAATGGGGGCAATAAATTTAGGATAAGCCCACATCATCAACAAAGAGAAAAGAGTAATCGCAAGCCACGCATACAGCCACCACAACTCACCAGCTGACTCCATGAGCCATAATACCAACATAATCAGCGGCACACCGATGACTAATGACAAGGAAGTATTTTTTAGTAGGTCAATAAAGAAGGTTTTAATCGTTAATTTATTAAAACCAAATTTTTCTTCAATAAC
>JAGLDQ010000274.1 GCA_023145535.1 Cocleimonas sp.
CATCCACAACAGAATAGAAAAAAAAGAAAACCTATAGAATTTTGATCCCACGCACTGTCAATTTTTTACATAGCTCAAAAGCCAAATAAACCGCACCCTAATACAGTAGAAAATTCTTCTCTCCCACCCATTTTTTTTGTGTGGAAAGAATTAACCTTAAATTAATGATCAATAATTAACCATAAGTTTATGATAAGTATAGCTATCACAGGTTATTAGAAAAACTTATAACAAAGTGTTGACTAAATAAGCATAGAGTAATATAATTAATTTATAACTTAGGGTGAATAAACTTATAAAGGTTTTGCTTATATAGATTGTCTGCCTCTAAGTTAGTGAATTATAAATAATTTGCATTATGAAGTTTTATTAAGTGCCTAACGGGCTTTAGCTTTTACTTTAGGCTAAAAGGAGGCTTAATAAAATTTATTTATTACTTCTGATGTTAAATCTAATAAAAAAGATTTTTGAATTGATGTAAAAACTCTCAAATTAGGGGAATCGCTATGGAAAACTATATTCTTGCCGCTTGGTTAGGCGGTGTATTAATGGGCATATTTGTTGTTATGCATTTTGTTATTATTGGTCGTGGAGTCGGAGGCTCTACTGGTTTTGTGTGTGCCGTTAAACGATCAAGTAAGTCAAAATCTCTATTTTTTGGTTATGACTTAGACCCATTAAAATTTTTCTTCTCACTTGGACTGCCGCTTGGCGGGCTAATTCATCTCTTATTTATACAAGATGGCACGTTCGCCTTTAGTTTTGATATGGGCATATATGATAGTGTTTTACCCAGTAGCGATTTATTGAAAGGGCTAATGTTAGTTGCCGGTGGTGCTTTATTGGGGATTGGCGCACGAATGGCGGGTGGCTGTACTTCAGGTCATGCATTAGCAGGCGGTGCTTTATTAAACCCTGTTAGTTTAGCGGTTGCAGGATTATTCTTCGCCACGGCTATCGGTGTTGCACAACTACTGTTTTACGTATTTTAAAGGGGATAAATCATGAAAATCGGACAAAAACGAACGAATACAGAATTAAAAATTGAAGTTGAACAGCAAATGCATTTGCCACTGTTAAAAATTCTTTCCGTTATATTAGGCACTGTTTTTGGTATTTTGCTCGTTAGTATCGGCGGAACATCTTTTGATATAATGGCTGGCATGTTTTTATTTGAAAACTTCCAGCTACCGATTGTACTGGGTCTAGCGGTTATGTCAGGTGCGTTAGGTATGGCTTTGGTGAAGCGCATGAAAGCCAATAGCATTATTTCACAAAAAGAAATTACCTTTGGCGCAGTAAAGTTTTCACGTCGTGTTTTTATTGGCGCATTACTCTTTGGAACAGGTTGGGCATTAACCGCCTCTTGTCCAGGAACGGCTATGGTGATGATTGGTGAAGGTAAAATGACTGGAATCTTTGTGGTTGCAGGTATTATTATTGGAACGGTTATTTTCGGTTATTTTAATCGCAATGCGCGGTAACAATGCAATCTAGACCGTTATTCATAATGGCCATAAAAAAACGGGACTTTTTGTCCCGTTTTTTTATGGCGGATAGCAAATTTTAAGGCGAAGAATGGTGTTCTTTAATCATCATTAGATAAGCCAAAATAAGGTCTCAATCGAGCGCCAATCCATACACCTGGTAGTGCCGCTAATAACCAAACCCAACCATGTAAACTGAAGGTTGCAACGCCTGAGAAGAAGGCACCGATATTACAACCGAAAGCTAAACGTGCCGCATAGCCCATAATCACGCTAGCCACTAAGGTAATGATAAAAGTTTTCATTGCCAAGCTCGCTTTAGGTGCAAATTTCTTTGCCCAGATGGCGGCTAGTAGTGCGCCGAGGATAACGCCCATATTAACCACTGAGGTGGTATCTAAAAAGACGCTATTTTCGAGTAGCTCAGTACGATTTTCCCAGTAAGCGGAGTCAGGCTCAAAACCAAAGAACATGGAAGCTTTTGCGCCCCAGAGTGAAAAGGCGGAAACAACGCCCCACGGTGCGCCGGTGATCAGCGTGGTTAACCAGTTTAAAAGTGCTAAAGCGCCAGCACCAATAAAGATAGGCCAAGGGCCAATGAAGAATGTTTTCCAACCACGGTCTTCTTTGCTTAAACCACGATGGGCTTCTTCACGCTCTAAACGGACTTTACAAGGCGTTGATTTTCCGAAATAAGACAATAATCCAATCACGACCACAATAAATAATAATTGTCCTGCGGCGGCGGCAAACCAACCATATTCAGCCACTAAAGAAAAGCCATCTTCAAATTGAATCAGCGGTAGCTCCGGTAACTCTGCCCACCATTCCAGATGCAAGGTTGCAAGAAAAGCACCCGCAATAAAGCCAAGAATGGTGATGAGCATTTTGCTATCGCCACCGCCTGCTTCATAGAGGCAACCTGAGGCACAGCCATCGGCAATTTGCATTGAAATCCCAAACACAAAAGCACCAATGACCATTTGCATCGTAATCGGTGAAACTAAAGCTTCAGGATCCGATAAGTATTCTGTCGCAAATAACGGGGCAAATAATAAGGTAGCAACCCCTAACATAACGAGTTGTGCGCGCATTCCTGTAATATCACCGTATAACATTAAACGACGATAAGAACGTCCAAAACCAAAGGCTGCATGATAAAGCGTCATGCCAAATAGTACGCCGATGACGAGCATGGCAGGTAAGGTCAGTTGACTATCCATTACGCCATCGCCTACAAAATAGAGCGCGATGCTACCAATAAGGATTAGGGCTAATCCTATGATCATTGGGATTGAATGTATTTTTTTTGCCATCCCTAGCGGGGATAATACGGTGGCTGTTGCTTGATTCATTTAATCATGTCTCTTAAAGGTAAGTAATTTTTTTATAACGCATAGGTGGGTAAAGTTTACATAACCGAGCAAAATACAGTCCCGAATATTGCTTAGTTCTGCAACGCTATAGCCACCCATAAGCTAAGTATTTAGCTAGAATTGTCGTTAAGTAAGGTCATTGAATCTCCTTTTAGCGGTTGGGGTGTTAAGGTGCAGTGTTGATCTTTTTGTTGCCAACTTGGGCATTGAATATCGTACAAAGTGTAATCACGATTCACTTGCTTGGCTTTTAATAGCCGTTGTCGCGCTTGTTTATCCTCTTCATCGCGCGCTTCTTCGTCATCTTCGAGAAAATAAGGATAAATCACCTGCTTATAAAAATGATCAGGCTCAACTCGTATCTTTGCCACGGCTTGTTGTTGGGGTTTAAGGGGTAAAAATAAGGTAATCGTTTCACCTGCTTGCAAACGCGTATCGGATTTTTGTTGCAGACTTTGCTGTTTATCTAAAAATAATTGGCGCTGGATAATATGCGTTTTTACCTTTTTTCCATCACTTGAAGTCAATGTCACGATAATGCGGGGGGTTGCATAGGTTGGTAATGCATGACCTGCAAATTGATTCTTTAGTAATAAACTAAATCCCTTGGCTTTTCGTATCGCTTCAATATGAAAGGCGCTACGCGTCATCTCCGCATCATGGATGCCTTTAAAACGATGGGAACCCTTGGGCATATGGCAACTTTGACACGTTTTATTTTGTGCGCTCCATTGGGATTGTTGCCATTCTTGATGGGTGTTTTCTAAAAAACTCCCAGCCAGTTTTAAGCCTCTGCCTTCACTAAATTGATGACAAGGGCTACAAAAATCAGCCTTTTTAAATAACGGCTTTGCTTGTACAGTCCCATGAACCGAGGTGGTTTTAGACTTCGCACCATAACGCTGATGCTGACGTAGATGACAACTGGCACAATCAATGCCCGTTGCCTTAAATTTGAGAGATTGATCTTGCCAGTCTTCTATTTGCTCGCTTCGCGGCGTATGGCAACTGAGGCAGCTTTCTGCGCTGTCTTGATCAAAATAATGTAATTGTCCGATTAAGCCATCGGAGGCGGCTTTTGCATGATAGGAATCTCGCCACTCGTCAGCTTGCTTTTTATGGCAAAGCGCACACGATTTGGGGCTAATATCATGGGTAACAGGATGATGCGTTTGTGGTGCATCGCCTTGAGAGGGAATGGGCAGTTGCCAATAATCGTTATCAGCCGCCGCCCATAGTGAACGGTTTGTTAGCACACAGGCCATGATAAAGAGAAACAATAAGTATTGTCTGTTTCTATACATCATGGCGTGTGTCATTAACATATCAGATCAATAACCTGACTTATTTCTTAGGAAGGAAAGGCTCAGGATTCACTTCAGCATACACTAGCTCATCCGTATTCTTTCTCATCATTTCGCCCATGCCCACTTTGAAGAACTTACGTCCTACGGTGAAGCTCATAATCAATAAACCGATTAGGAAAGCACTGTAGACTAATGCCCACATCACTTCACCACCACCGACTAAGCTATCTGCTAGCTGAGGAACGGTTAGTAGTTCAGTCAATCCTTCGCCTAACATAACGGCATCAATCGCTTCTTTATTCATGGTGTAAGGAATATAACCTATGAAGAAACCAGGAAGTGCTGCAAGTGCTGTCATATAACCAAGACCAAGACGTGCATAGGTACGTACTTCACAACCAATCATAAAGACTGCACCCATTGCAAGGAATGGACCGCCAACAATATGTCCCCAGTAAAGACCATATTCTTCACCCGACGCTAATGGCATTTCGCCTGCGCCTGATAACCAAACGATCATTAGGAAGACATTAAATAACACGATCGCAACCATGAAGCCTTGAAGTGGTGCCATGCTACGGAACATACGGAAGGTACATTCAGGCATACCAGCTTTACAATATTTATCTTTATCAATGATGACTGATTCAGGTGCCATAACCGAACACTCAGTACCAAAACCAGATTTAGCAATACCAAAGCCTAGTACTAATCCTGGGATTAATAGACCTAACATACCCCACATACCCAATTGGCTAATCGAACCTGCAAACTCATCCGTGAAGATAGCGAAGTAAAGTGGAACGGCTAAGAAGAGGATTAAAATAGTATTTAAAACAAAACGCAATGGATCTTTAAGCGGTACATAATCAGGATCATAACCTGGGTTTGTATGATCTTTGCTATCATGCACTAAACGCGCAACAGGCAGCGTTTCTTGATGACGGAAATAACCACCTAACTCTAGTTTTAAAGAAATTTTGAAGGCAAGGAAAGCAAAAGGAATACCACTAAAGAGAACAACCCAAGAGGCAATACTCATGGCGGGTAAACCACCCATAAAGTGATGTGTTGTACATCCAACGGCTAGACGCGTACCGAATGAGAAGAGCATACCGCCAACAAAAGCAAGTGCGATCATACGCCAGTTATAACGTACCCAGCTACGCACATCTTTCTCAATAATACCCACAAGACGAGCGCCTGCTAATGCACCGATAATCGTCCAATGAATGTTTGGCTCATAGACTTGGCCAACAAGGTCAGTCCCAAGAAACATACTTTCAATAGAAGCATACATCTGGGCGAAGCCAGAAGTAACATTAATAAAGTCTGCCTCCATGTCGGGATGCATCCAAGTAAAGGTGTAGTAAAGAATTTCGGAGAAGCCTACAACAAGGCCTCCGAGCCAGAACGGCCATTGTTTTAGCATTAAATGCTTAAAGGTACTCATAAATTATATCCTGCGGTTTATGGGAAAAGGTGTTGAATCGGTGGTGTGGATAGTTCGTTGATTAGAGGCAGGGACATTAAATCTGATGTCTCTGCCTCTGTTTTTCTATTAAAGAATAAACAACCTATCGTTCTGGATTACTCTACTGTCATTTCTGCTAATTTATTATCCGCAACTTGTGTCCATTCATTGAGCGATGCGTCATACACTTTAGCGCCCGCATTGCCTGCAATTTCATGGAGTGCAAACCACGTTAGGGTGGCGAAACTGCCTGTATCAGAGTAAGAAATAGTCGCTTTGCTTGCGTCTAATCCAAGCGCACCCGCTGTCTTTTTAATATTCTCTGCACTCTGGAAAGTCAGGCTATCGTTACTGATTAAACTAGTCGCAACAGGCCAGCTTTTAGCGGTAGGAATATGACCTTGACGCGTAACCAGCTTGTTTGTTGGAGCAAGACCAAGGTAGCCACTCAGTGGACGGCTATCCACTAATTGCGTATCCGCCTCCATTGCCGCTTTAACATCTTTCATGGTGGCTACTAATGCTGGGTTGCCATCTTTAGCCTCATACTTACCTTTAGAAGGTTTGCTCTTAGCTTTTGATTTATCACGTTTTTCAGCCATCCACTTGTACGTACCACCGTTTAAAATAGCAACATTGGCGTGACCGTAATATTTCATTGTCCAGTAAAGACGCGTGGCCAGCATGACATCTTCCGCTGATTCTCCGTTATTCGTGATGACAACTGCCGTGTCATTGCTCACGCCACTTTTTGTCATCAGCTTAGTAAATTTAGCTTTATCTATATTCATCGACTGAAGCTTTACACCATTGCTCTCACCACGTGAAAGCACTTTGATCCATTTAACTAAGGCAATATTTTTCGAATCAATATGACCGCCAACGGGTGTTTTAGGCGCTGCACCGCCCACTCCACAAGGGTTTACGGCTGGTTTTTTAGCATATTTTTTAAAGGATTTTGGGTTAGTGCGAACATCTAAAATTTGTACTTTATCCAAGTTTTTAGATAGCCACTCTGTTTCTACTAATGGGCCAGGTAATGCTTCTGCATAAGAGCTTGCAGTGAATACAACGAGTACCGCTGGAGTTAACGCATATAAACAGGTTTTCTTAAGTATGGACATAAATACCTCCTAGTAAAGTAATGTCTCGATAGATCAGGATCCTTCCTGATGAATGTAAGGGGGGTGGAATTAATTATAAATAACCAGCTTATAGTTTTAGTATAAAAATAAAATAGCGCAATATAATTTATGTTATTTAAACAATAATTTTATTTAAAACAAACACAATAATATCCCGCCATCCATTGTTAATAAAAACAGGAAGCTTAACTATTTAATTTGAAATTATAAACACAATAAACAGGCACAATGATTACTCGTGCTTTTTACAGATGAAAGCAAGTAATATTAAGAACTTAAACGATTATTGT
>JAGLDQ010000275.1 GCA_023145535.1 Cocleimonas sp.
CTTTTATTGCCTTTGCCATGACACCTTTTTTGGGTAAGGCGGTGCGTACATTTACCATGGTTGCTTTCACCGCATAATGCTTACCAATTTCCGGTAGTTGCTCTACATCCAATGTCTGACTTTCCCATTTATTATCAGTAAAACGTCCAAGGTAGATCCACCCTGTTAATGTTGCTGCTACTGGTGCTGGAACTGGTGCTTTTGTTGCTGGTGCTGGAACTTCTGCTACTGCTACTGGTACTTCTGTTGCTGCATTTCGTCCTAATCGCGTTCGCCCCACAGGAATAACTTGAGATTCCGATTTTTCTATTTTTTCTTTGATTACCGTTTTTTGTGACGTTTCAGATTCTTTTTCGGCGACAGCGGCGACCACGTTATTTTCCTGCTCAGGCTTATTATCAGCCACTTGTTCTTTTTTGCTGACATTAGATTGTACTTTTGTCGGTTCTGTAGAGGTTGCTTGAAGCTTTGGTCTTGTATTAGAGGATCGCATAAAATCTGACATTAACGTCTGCATCTCATCGTTTGATAAGACCTCTACCAAAGGGGTAGATTGTAATTTTGTATCTTTAGGCTCTGAGGTCTTTGCTACGGTAGCAGTAGATTGCTTTTTCTTAGTTGTGCTTGGTATCAGCGCTGTTTGCTTTTTTTCTTTAGGCTTCTCGGTGGATTTCTTGCTGGAGGTAACCGATGATAATGCAGTAGTCTTTATTGGATTTTCTTCTTTTTTTTCTTGTTTTTCAATTAATTGCTTGCGAGAAACAACCGACTGTTTAACAGTTTCCTCTACCCTTTCAGCTTCTTTCTTATTCTGTTTTATATCCTTTACTACTTCGACTTCTTTTTCTGCTTCTGCTTCTGCTTCTGCTTTGCGCTTGGATTTACCAACGGATAAAAGCAGTTGATTGACCACCGCTTTACGAATTTGGCTCTCCTTATCATGATCAGCCTTATTTTCTGCATACGAATGTGTAGCAAAAGAAAGAGTGACTATTGCAATCAGTGAGAAAAGAAATATAAATCGAGAGACATTAAGACGAGGGATCAATCCATTGACCATACATTGTGTAAACATTATTACCTGCCTAAAAAATAACTAATTTGCTTAATTTTTATACTACCATAGTTATAAGGTTCTTTTTAGATACTTTCTGAATTAATGATCAAGCAACTGCTCTGTTGATACCAGTCTCCCAGCACAATGCGCTTTGCAGGCATATCATCCAATAAAAACTCATGTGTTGCAGGACGATGCGTATGCCCATGTATCAGTTGGTTGACATTAAATTCACGCATTGTTTTTTCAACTTGTTGCTGATTCACATCAAGACTATCTGCCTGTTTATCCTTCGTTTGCTTCTGGCTAATCTTACGTAAGCTATCGGCTTCTTTAATGCGATCCTGAATAGATTGAGATAAAAAATCTGCTTGCCATTGGGGGTTACGCAATATGATGCGTAATTTCTGATACTCAACATCATCAGTGCAAAGCGTATCACCATGCATAATCAGCGTTGGTGTACCATAAAGGTCAATTACGGTCGTTTCATCCAATAAACTAGCCCCTGCTGCCTGTATAAACTGATCACCAATCAAAAAATCACGATTACCATGCCCTAGAAAGATTTTAACCCCGCTATCTGCAAGCGTTTTTAACTGTGTTACAACCGTTTGCATCAGCTTAACGGTGTTAGGACAAGCTTCTGGTTGCAACTCAAGCACATCATCACCAATCCAGTACTCAAATAAATCACCTAGAATATAGAGTTCATCTGCTTTGAGCTTAATACTATCAAGAAATTCAATAAATAATTGCGTAATATGTGGACGGCTATCATCAAGATGCAGGTCAGCTATAAAATAAGTTTTCATTATTAATGGGCTATTAGGGGTATTTGGGGCAATGATTACGCCATATTAGGCAGATATTACGAAGAAACACAATGACTATTCTATTCTCAACGCCCTCTTAATTTATTTTTTAATGCGCGCCGACGCACAAATTTATTCCGATAGTTAAGCGCTGCATTCACTATTTCATGCTTCGACTCGCCTATTAATTGAGCATAACAATCCAACATAATTTTCATTGTGGCATCATCCACCATTAAACGGGAAAAATTTGTTAATCTATCGTCTAAACTCAGCGTTTTAAACTGCATTCTATTCACATCAATAATCTTAAATGTATATCGATCAGCTTGTTTTTTAATTAATATATTTCCAGGCGAATAATCACGATGCAAAATACCTTTTTGATGAAGTTGATAGGTAAACTCGGAAAATTGCTGCAATATTTCACGGCGATCGACAAATTCCGTATCGTCTAATAAGGGGCGAATCGTAAAATCATAGTTAAAATGATGTGAAATATAATAGCTACGGGCTAATAATCCATATTGAAATTGTTCAATATAAGCAATCGGTTGCGGGCAAAGATCAGCGCCTAACCTGAAGGAATAATCATAAGAGCGTTTAGCTTTTGAGGCACGTAGATAACGATAGGCAAAGCGATTGATAATATTCGGTATTTTAAAGGATTTAACCACATAATCTTGACCATCAAACTCCACTCTACGTATCTCATTGCGTTCTGCATGTAATATTTGCGATGCGTCTTGAAAATGCGTTTCAATATTATTTATAAAGGGCGATAGGTGCGAATAATCAGAGTGAAGCTGGAATTTCATAGGGTTTTTCATTCAATAATATAAAGTGGGGATTCTCCCACAAGTATCTCATTTTGGCGAATAGCGGTACCATCACGCAAAATAATTGTTTTTCCTTTGGATGTTAATTTTGTCGGTTCAAGCGCCCAATAAACATCGATATTTTTATCCTTTTGAAAGCGTGCATGGTAAAGCCCTTTTCTTTTTTCTAGACGGATAAAGCGTGCTTTTTTTAAAATAAATAACAGTGTTTTAAACGCATAGTAGGCCGGATATTTCTCTAAGCCATGACGGTTATCAATTAAACCATAACCAGGTGCTATTAGCTGATGCCAATAAACATTGTTCACCACACCTGACGCTAATGCCAAAATATAATAACGGACTAAATAATTAGCATGATCGTCTAAGCTGACGCATTCTTTATCGCTGGTTGGTGCATAGGGCGCGGTGTTTTCAATCGGCCAATTGGTTTCGGTAATCACTAACGCTGTGCTAGTTTTGGGACTCAGCCTCGCAATGGCGTGCAGTAACTGTAATTTTTTAATCAGATCCAAACTGGCTTGGGTGTTTTCAGGCGCACCGCGACGATCTACATAGAGTAAACTGCTGAGTTGATCGAAACGTAGGCGATAAAAATTAAATAAGGTGCGAATCGTAAAGTAGTATTCAAAATCAATCACGGCTGAACCTAGCAAAATAAGCGGTGGGTACTTCTGCTGCTTTAAATCATAAGCCACTTTGTAGAAGCGTAGATATTCATCCATTGAAAAAATCGCCCATTTTTTGCGGTTAATGGCATTACCAATTTGAAAGCGATGGGTTAATGGCATGAAGTGATGAAAAATTAAATCTAAGGATTGCCGTAAACGCCGATGATCTTCGACATGACGACGATCTTGGAGGATATTAATGAGTATTTCTTTGTC
>JAGLDQ010000276.1 GCA_023145535.1 Cocleimonas sp.
TATCTAATATGCCATTGGCAACGTACTGATAAAACGATGAATATTTCCAATCAGTGACGTAGCCCGTATGGAGCTTCGCGGAATACAGGGAAACTATGCGCCTGCACAATAATGGCTATGGGATAATCATTATTGCTGTTTTATAGGAAGCTATCGCGGTAATGTACCCTCTTCCCGTATTCCGTAAACTCCATACGGACTATTTTTAGTGGTTAAATATTCTGTTTAAGAAGAGCCTAACAGCAGTTATCATCCGCAGGACAGCAGGATGATGATAACCATGATAAAATCGTTTTTTTATCAGGAATTCCCCCCGCATGAGCAATTTTCCCGTCCACGACAACACCAGGTGTTGACATGATGCCGTAAGACATTATTTCCGCCATCTCTTCAACTTTTTCCAACGCTATCTTGATACCATTCTCACTCGCTACCGCTTCGACTAACCGATACGTTGTTTTGCAATTTGCACAACCAGAACCTAATACTTTAACTTCAATCATATCTCAACCTATAAAATACTATTAAAAAACCAACCAACAAGAATAATCGATAGGGTCACTATTCCTGTAAAAAGAGCCAATGCTTGCCATTTGATAACCTTCCTCAAAATAAGCAACTCAGGCAAGGAAATAGCGGCGATGCTCATCATAAATGCCAAGGTTGTTCCTACGGCAACGCCTTTAAGTAACATCGCTTCTGCTAAAGGAATAACCCCTACTGCATTGGAATAAAGCGGCACACCCAAAATAACCGCCATGGGAACCGCTAAGAGACTATTAGCACTGCCTAAGCTGGCAGCCCATTCTTGTGGGAAATAACCGTGGAATAACGCGCCTGCCCCAACGCCTAGAATAACCCATTTCCAGATGCGACCAACAATGGTTTTCACTTCTGAAAGCGCATAACGATGTCTTGCCGTCAGCGAGTTATCTTGCACTATTGAGGGTGATTCCCCCATCTGTATTTTCCAAACATAATCTTCTACCCATCGTTCTGGTTTAAATTTTTGAATAATAAGTCCACCCACAAATGCCACCACAATACCCGATAGAATATAGAGCAATGTTATTTTCCACCCGACAATACCCAATAGCATGACTACGGCTATTTCATTAATCATCGGGCTGGCAATAAGAAAGGAAAAAGTAATCCCTAAAGGAATGCCTGCTTCAACAAAACCAATAAAGAGTGGCACGGATGAACAGGAACAGAAAGGGGTAACTGCGCCCAATAAAATCGCTAAACTACGCGCAACAAAATCTGACTTTCCTTGTACATATTTTCTGACTCTTTCCGTTGATACAAACGAGCGAAACAATCCCATTAAATAAATAACCAGTACTAGCATAAAAAATATCTTGGTAAGATCCATCACAAAGAAATGTAAGCTTTTTGCATAGCTCGCTTCTGAGGATAAACCAAAAAGACCAAATAGCAGCCAGTTGGCAAAAAAATCAAACATAAATAAAGTCTCTATTCAGCTTACTTAAAAATTTTAACAGTCTGTAGACTCTAAACACGGAGGTGAGCGCTATCCATCAACCATTGCCTTCATTGTACGGGATGCAAATTCACGGCGATAAATGACTGAGGATACGATGACAATAGCGAGTATAAAAAGAGCGGGGTGAATAAACCATGCAAGGACTGCTAAGGCATACTCAAACCCCCGCATCCCTTCAATAAAGTGTCGGTGAGCACGGTTTATAACAATTCCAAGACTATTGGCATACGCAAATAATTCACTATCGCTATCAAACACATCAGGCGCGGCGCCAACCATAAACGTGGTTGAGTTGAACTGACGTATTGACCAAACTAATTTAAAAAATACATAGGCAAAAATTGAAATCAGCAGTAACAGTTTAAGCTTCCAAAAGGCAGGTGATACTTGCTGTGCATAGGGAATATCCAACGTCATATTAATCGCTTCATCAACAGCACCAAACACCGCGATTAGGCTGGCTAGTACCAATAAACTCGTCGAGGCGAAGAAGGAAATATTACGCATTAAATTACCCAATAACGCTACATCGGGCATCCGATTTTCACGCTCAAGCAGATAAAGCATCCATTGGTTGCGATAGGCTTTAGAAATACTATTAAGCGTTATTTTTTCTTTATGCTTATAGTGTTTTCCTAGCCAAGAAATACTGTACCAAGTAATAAAAAAAAGGCACAGAGCGATGATGTCTTGTACTGTAATATCCGATGGCATTATTAAAGACCCTACCTCAAGTTATTCCTATAAAATAACCTAAGTTTAAAACATCAATATTACTTGTACTAGAAGATAACATGATACTCACTATTAACTTTTCTCTGGGTCTTTCTGAAGTACCCAAGCTTTCTGATACAGTGTAATTTTCCTCACGACCTCATAGCGTTCGCAACGCTCCACTAAAGAAGCCATTTTTTTATTATCTGAAACTCCTTCAAGGTAAACTTCTATTTCAATTTTTCCGTCTAAATAGTGCAATACAATATTACGAATATTGTCCGTTAAACCGCTGTCTTGTAAATGTGGATACAGTTGCTTTATTAGCTCATTTCGACTAGGAAGATTGTCACAAGAGCTTGATATTTCATCGTTTTCAGGGTCTATATGGACTGTTATATCGGTCATTTCGGGGAATGCTTTGCGTGTTTTATTCACCACACCTTCAGCGATATAATGCCCTTCCGACACGGTGAGATAGGAATTGACTTGAATATGTACATCAGCAAGAACTTTGCTCCCCATTTTACGGGTGCGTAATAAATGTAAGCTGTCAACCCCTTCAAGATTGCTAATAAAAGCTTTAACCTTGGATACTTTGTCCAGCTCAACAGCGGTATCGACCAGTTCTTTTGTGCTGTCGAGAATTAAACGCGCGCCCATATAAAAAATCATAATCGCGACTAAGATAGCGGCGATAGCATCCAGCCATGGAATTTGTAGAAAGACACTGCCTGCCACGCCGATCATGACTAATAGCGATGAAACGGCATCAGAACGATGATGCAATGCATTTGCACGCAATAAATTTGAATCAACTTGGTTTGCGATATAATGTGTGTATTGGTACAGTCCTTCTTTGGCAATGATCGCAACGAACGCAAATAAAATCGCTAAACTACTTGGTTGGAGTAGGTTTTCAGGGTGTATTAAACGATCCAATGCACTGAGGGCAATTCCCACAGCAACGCCTGCTAAGGCGAGACCTAAGACAACGGTTGCGACCGTTTCAATGCGCTCATGACCATAAGGATGATCATCATCCGCATCTTTGCTCGCAAGTTTTGCGGCATACAGGACAACAAAATCACTGGCGAGATCAGAAAGGGTATGTAATCCATCCGCGATCAACGCTTGAGACTGTGCAAAAAAACCACCCATTAACTGCACTGCTGACAGTAAAATATTGATGATAATGCCTGTGATGGTGACTTTATGGGTCGCTTCGTAACGAAGTTGGTTATTGACTTTTATCGTGCTCGCCTCCGTATTGGTTTCAGGCATCTTCCGCCCCTACTTCCACAATCACAATATATTCGCCATCTTGCTCACGGCTCTCTATTGTTTTATGTCCATGCACTTTTGCCCAAGCAGGAATATCGTGTAATACGCCAGGGTCTGTACAGATAGCTTCTATGCGATCACCTGTTGTTAAGGTTTCTATTTTTTGCTGAACGCGAATAACAGGCATTGGGCAAAGTAAGCGACGGGCATCTAGTTGGTACATTTAGGGAGTCCAGTTTTGAGATAAATACGAGGTAGGATAACTTAGGCATTACAAGGTCGATAGGCGGAGACTTAGGGTCGAGAAACCCGATGCTTATTATAGACTATTTATTCGATAGCTTACGATGAATTATGGCAAAGTTGCGATGAGATTTTAAAACGAGTTGACCCAACCTAGTCGCCATGTAGTTATCCATTCCAACGATAACCAATGCCATAAATAGAAGCAATGACATCTGTTTCTGTGCCTACAACCATTAGTTTTTTACGTAAATTTTTAACATGGGTATCAATGGTACGGTTTGTTACAATCCGCTCATCATCATAAAGTTGATCAATTAATTGTTGACGTGAATGAACGCGGATAGGTAAACGACTCAAGATTGTTAATAAACGAAATTCAGCGGGTGTCAATTGAAGTGGTTGATGATTAAAGTAAGCAACATAATTCTCATGATTAATAGAAAGCCCTTGATCGCTATCAATAAGGGCTGTTGGAGCGTCGTGAAGATGTTTTATTCGTCTTAATAAAGCATTAACGCGTGACACAACTTCGCGCGGACTAAAAGGTTTGCAAATATAATCATCTGCCCCTAAATCTAACCCTAAAATACGATCAATTTCCTCCACTCTAGCGGTTAACATAATAATAGGAACCATAGAAAAAGTGCGAATTTCTTGGCAGAGACTTAACCCATCCCGCTCTGGTAACATTAAATCCAATAAAATGAGGTCAGGCATATGGGCTTTGAGATGAGGAATGACCTGATTACCATTGGCAATATGCTCTGTTTGATAATGACTTGCCGTTAAATAATCAGCAATTAATTCCGCTATTTTTATCTCATCTTCAACAATAAGAACGTACTTCTTCATGTTGTTTTTCCTTAATAAAGCATAATACTATCAATTAAATACGTTTAGAAATAACACTGAGCTCTATAATTTCGT
>JAGLDQ010000277.1 GCA_023145535.1 Cocleimonas sp.
GCTCCATTTCCAATGTGATTGTTAAGCCCCCTAAAGCAGAATGACTGCCTATGATCTTAATATTATGTGCATCTGCGATCGCTTTTACAATGGATAAACCTAAGCCTGCCCCTCCAAATGCACGGTTGCGGGAGGCTTCTGCACGATAAAGACGTTCAAATAGATGCGGTAATTGCGGGTCTAAAACGGCAGGTTTAGAGTCTTCTAATAGAATGGTTATTTGCTTATTTTGACAGAGGCAATGAATTTGCAACTCGCCTCCTTTATCCGTATAACGCGCCGTATTTTCAAATAAATTACTGAATAATTGAAATAATCGTTTCTCATCTGCAAAAATAAACGCGGCGGATTGATCAAAATAAAAAGAAACGCTAATATTTTGCTCAATAAAACGTTGTTCAAAAAAGCTGACGACTTCTTTTATTAAGGTATAAATATCCACGCGTTCTTTAACGTAATTTAATGCCCCCAAGTCTGATAACGAGAGTTGATATAAATCTTCAACCAGCTTTCCAAGCCGCTGCACTTCTGCACTTAATGATTTCACAGAGTCTGCATTTAAAGGACGAATACCATCTTCTAATGCCTCTAGTTCTCCTTTTAAAATAGACAGCGGTGTGCGTAGTTCATGTGAAATATCCGCGATCCACTGTTGTCGAGAAACTTGGTTTTGTTCCAGCGTTTCCCCTAAGTAGTTAAGATCATTCGCTAATTGTCCAAGCTCATCTTTTTGTTTATTATTCGCTCTGTATTGATAGTTTCCTGAACTTAATTGGGTTGCCATCTGGGTCAAAGATACCATTCTTTTTCTAAAATACAACGCAAGTAACCATGCCCCTAATAAAGCGAGGACAAAAGCAATCAGCATGATTTTAATAAAAGAATATGTCTGTTGATTTACAAAATTTTGATCAAGTTGAGAGGTTAATTTTGTAAACGGTTTAATATAGAGGTAAGCAATGATCTCTTTATCGACATAAAGAGGCCGCCGAATAATCGTAGAGCTTTTTTGTTCTCTACCAAAAAGTAGTTCATGCCTTGGATTGTAGAGACTAATAGGATGCTTGTTATTCAATCTATCCTGACCATCAACGTCATCTTTTGAAGCTAAATATTGAAAAGGATTTTTGCTCTTAGGGGGTCTCGGAGGGGGCAAATGATCGTGGTCTTCTTTCTCATTATGCAATCGTGGAGCAGCATCTTGAGGTGACTTAAAAGAATGTCGCTCTCTCTGATGAGGGGGCGGTGGAGGTCGAAAAAACCCCATGCCGTCTTTGGGGGGCGGTGGCGGTCTATCCCGCCATTTTCTTGGTCTTCTTCGTGGTAGAGGATGTAAAGTATTCTCAACGTACCTTCTCCAGCCACGCGGCTGTGATGGTAAAAAACTCCAGTCATCCATAAGCTGATAGTTTTTTATTAGCCTTTTTTCTAGCTTAAGAATGCGCTGGCTTTCTAAATCATTAAGATAGCTTAAAAAGCCAACGCGAAAACTGTTTTGAATCAGTAACATTCCTGTTATCAAAACAAGTGACACAATCACCATCATTGCCAATGCTAGTTTGTGCCAAATGTTAAGTTTTATCATGGTTATTTCGTTAGGAGCAACCTAAGCCATCTCGCAAAGGAGGTAATTGCTGTTCAAATTTTTGATCGGTTAACGTACGTAAAAAACACTCTAAATTATTAATATCAACATCACTGAAGTTATTTTGTATTCTAAGTCGTCTCCTATCAACTGTTTGAGGGGTTTCAGCATTTTGCCATGCCATCCCCGTTTCTGGGTTGTTAATCCGTAATGGGTTGCCACCTTGATGATCGTAAAATTCAAGTACCGTTTTTAACGTTTTAAAGACACCATTGTGCATATAAGGAGCGGTAACTGCAATATTTCTTAAGGTTGATACTTTAAACCGACCCCGACTGTTTCTATCTCCATTTAAGGATGGATTTGCAAACAAACCAAGATCACCTGTTGCTAAGAACTCACTTTGTTGCCCCGTACTTTGCAAGATGCTATTTAAACGTATATTACTGGGCGTACCATTATTAAAATAACGAAAGTTACTAAACACTTGCCCTACAGCAACATTACCCATCCCTCTAGGCGGAGCAGTGGCACCTCTAGGGGGTCGCTGGGGAGCGCCTGCACCACGTTGTCCCTGTCGAGGAGGTTGAGCTTGTCCTTGCCCTTGGCCAGAACTATGGCAACGAACGCAACTATTACCCCGTGAAAAAAACAAATTTCTCCCTGCCATTTCACTCTGTGTGAGACGGTATTCGCCGATGATGGAACGGTCAAATTTTGAATCAAAAGGTGATACGGCGGGGCTTTGCTCAAATGCTGCAAGACTGCTTGCCATCGCAGTATAAGCTGTATCCGTATCATCAAAAATATTTTCACCAAAGTAACTCTTGAATGCTTCGACATACTCACTATTTTCTTGAAGTCTAGAGACAACATCCGCTTTACTGAGCATCCCCATTTCGACTTCACTCAGTGGTGGCGCTTCTGCTTGATCACTTAAATTTCCTGCACGCCCATCCCAAAATTGCCCACCTGATGCATTATTTGCATTACTGCCTGTAAAACGGGGGGAGAGTGCGGCATAACTAATGGTCGGCGCATTTCGATGACCTAATGACACACCATCATGACCAAGAGAAACAGCAGACTCAACACCATTCTCACGGGTATCAATAAATCCCTGTTCGGGATTATGGCAGCTTGCACAAGATTGAGTGCCTGTTAGTGATAAATTCGTATCAGAAAATAACCGTTCCCCTAAACTCGACAAACTTGGAAAAGTAGTGGTTGCAGCAAAAACACTGATACTACTTAGCCCAAGAGTAAAACTCAGTGAGAAAAAAAGTTGTTTAGATCTTCTCTTCATTAGATGACTCCCTAGAAAATGAATGACAAAGCAAAGGGATGAACAGTTTGGTCATCTTGATTTGCTAGCATAGCTGTCATTTTAAGCCAGTTGAACGATCCGATTGTGAGGGAAATGTGAGTAATTGAGTAAGGTTATGTGTCGTTACCAATTACTGTCTTTCTCTATAAGCCTCCATTAGTTCAGCTAATAAGGGGATTCCCTTTTTAATCGCATCGGATGTAATCGATGAAAATCCCAAGCGAAAAAAATGTTTAACTGGTGTATTTTCGGCAAAGAAAACATTACCTGATTCAATAAGAATACCGATTTTTTTTGCACTTTTCGCAAATTGTTCGGTGTCTATAGACGGCGGTGCTTCTATCCAATACGCAGAGCCTCCAAAAACTAGCCTTGGAAAAGCTTGTGGGAAATATTGATCCAATAGCGTGGCCATTAATTTAGAGCGCTGATGCAGGGTTGCGCGCATTTTTCTTAGCAATGCATCATGGTAGCCGCGCTTTAAAAATAGCCCAATAATATATTGATTGTTAGAGGGGGGATGGCGCAACATCAAACGTCGCAACGCTCTCGCTTGTTGGATAAAGGCTTTGGGGCCGACTAAAAATCCTAAACGAATCCCAGGCGCTAATGTTTTCGATAAACTGCCAAGATGCAGTACACGACCCTCTTTATCCATGCTTTTTAACGCAGGAACGGGTGTTTTTTCATAATTTAGCTCCGACTCATAATCATCTTCAATAATGATAAAATCATGATCATGCGCGGATTTTAATAATGCCAAGCGCCGTGATTTTGGCATCGTGACGGTGGTGGGGTATTGATGGCTCGGCGTTGTAAAGACACAATCACACCCTTTTAACTGAGCATCAACCACTAAGCCCTTTTGGTCGATGTCGATTAATTTAACCTGATCGGTTTGGGTTAAAAAAGTATTACGCGCATCCGCATAACCAGGGTTTTCCATCCCGATGGTTTTATCCGCATTGAGCAATAAGTTGGCGATCAGATAAATGGCATGTTGTGAGCCAACGGTTATTAAAATCTCATCAGGCGCGACATAAATTCCTCGTCTTGGGAGAAGTTTTTCATGGATTTGTTTAATTAATTCAGGGCTATCATGGTCAGAATGATCACAAGCCCAATCATCAATAGCGGAAAGGTTGGATGCTTCCCGTACACATTCGCGCCAATCGGCTACGGGAAATATTTTTTTGCTGTACTGGCTATAGAGAAAGGGATAAGGATAACGTTGCCAATCTTCTTGCCGTTTTAGGTAAGGCCTATTGAGCGATTTTAGCGTCAATTTTTTATCCCAGTCGATACTTGGTGTTGATAACTTAGCTTTCTTTAACCTTGTTTTGACATAGCCATTCAACACATCCTCACGCACATAAAAACCACTGCGTTCGCGTGAGTTAATAAAACCTTCATCCATCAAGTGTAAATACGCCAGCACCACGGTATTGCGCGAAACCTCTAACTGCCGCGCTAACTTCCTTCCCGAAGGCAATGAACAGCCAGCGGGCAATTGTTTATTTAATATCGCACCCACCAACATTTCTTGAATCTGCGCTTGTAATGTACCTTTGAGTTTGCGCTCATGCTTCTCTGGAAGCTGAAATAAATAGTCACTCATAAGCCCCTCTCCTGCATTCTTATTCATATTATTAATACCGATATAAACGAGTGTAGTCGAAGATTTTAGAGATGAATTATTTTTTAGATAGTCTGTGTATTAGTTGATCTGCT
>JAGLDQ010000278.1 GCA_023145535.1 Cocleimonas sp.
ATATTTTAGTAGAAATTTCGCTTACTGCGTAACATCAGTCATTAACTTTTATCAACGTAAGTAATAATAAAATCAGCTAATTGCTTCGGGTTGTTTAAATCAAACTGATGTAGGGTTCGCGTGGTTTTTATTTCATGATCGCATGCAATGCCAATAATATTTTCATCCGCTGGGTAAAGATAAGGTTTATCCAATGCCTTTCGATGTAATTCTATTTTTGGATAATCGGCATACTTAAATCCTTCAATGAGCAAAAGATCTAAATCATTGGAGGGAATATTTTTTAGTGCATCTTCAAAGCTTGGTTCATCACTTATTTTTGGGTGTTCGATCATAATGGCGGTGCGTTTATGTGATGTGATTAATAGCGTATCGGCTCCAGATTTGCGTAATTCGTAGCTATCTTTTTTAGGATGGTCAATATCAAAGTCATGATGTGCGTGTTTAATGACACCAATGCGTAAGCCTTGCTTCTTCAAAAGCGGGATTAACTGACATAATAAGGTTGTTTTGCCTGTGCCACTGTAGGCGGCAAAACCAATTAAAGGGGGGAGTTTTTTATTCATGCGTGTTATTCCATGCTCAGTCGTTGTTCTTCAGTATTAATATTGGAAAATGCTTCGGGAATATCAGAAAAATCAGTAGCAATATAAGGGTGCTGTCTATACCAAAGACCAACTTTACGTTCACCCTTGGCTAGAAATTGATTTAAATTATCCTTTAATGCAACAGGAACCAGTGCATAGACAGATTGTAAACGTTCTCCATCATGTGCAACCGCAATCCTGTAAGGCTGATGTTGTAAGCTGGCAATTAAGCGTTCAACAAGATCATCAGGAATCAAAGGGCCATCACAGGGAAGGGTGACCATATAATTTGACTTAATTGCCTGCATTGCAGCTGAAAATCCAGCCAAAGGGCCTTGATAGTTTAGCATTGAATCGTTAATAACAGGATAGCCATAGGCACGATACGTTGTGATATTGCGATTGGCATTAATAAGTATCGTTTCAACTTGTGGTTTAATGCGCGCTAATATAGGTTCTATAAGGGGTTTACCTTGGTAAAGTACGAGTCCTTTATCTTGCCCGCCCAAACGACTTCCTTTGCCGCCCGCTAAAATAACCGCACTAACATCCTGCTTCTTGATCGTCATAGTCTACAAATTTCTCATGTTCGAGTGATAATCGCTGATTCATTATAGATTGAAATATCAGTATCTCAATCAGTACTTGGAAAGACTGATAAATCAATTTTATTGGAAGAATAATCGTTTGGATTGTGTCACTCATCTTTTCACGCCTGTATTTATAAAAATTTAGCGTTTACAGGCGTGTTTTCAGCTAGAATGGCGGCTCTATTTTTTCAAGAAATACTCCCATGTATAAAAAAACATCTGCTTCATCCTTTGATAAATTTGGCTTTTCAGCGGAGATACTCGCTGCTATTAAGATGGCTGGCTATGAAACCCCAACAAATATTCAACAGGAAGCGATTCCGAGAATATTGGAGGGGCGTGATGTGCTTGCAGGGGCGGAAACTGGCTCAGGTAAGACCGCCGCGTTTGTATTGCCCGTGTTGCATATGCTAACACGAGGAGAAGAAAATGCAGTGTATGGGCATAAAAAGGAAACAGTACAAGCCCATCAAGTGCGTGTCTTGATTCTTGTGCCGACGCGTGAGTTGGCGACTCAAATTGGGCAAGAGGTGCGTAAATTTGCTAAAAACATTGATCCTTGGGTGAAGTGCTTGAGTGTTTATGGTGGGGTTAATATTGAGCAACCCATTAAAGAATTACGGGTTGGTACGGATTTTTTGATTGCTACCCCGGCACGTTTTCTTGAATTAATTAAAGCAAAAGCAATCAAATTTAATCAGTTGCAAACATTGATCTTAGATGAAGTAGATCGTCTAGTGGGGACAGGTTTTAAGGAAGAAGTTGAGCAGATCATGAAACATTTGCCCAATAAACGTCAAAACCTGTTTTTCACGGCTACTTTTCCTGACGAAATTCGCCCCTTGGTCAGAAATGTATTGGATAATCCTGAAATTATTAAGCAGGATGCCAAAGGAAAAGAGTTGATTGACCAGCGTGTTTTAACGGTTAATTTTGATCGTAAAACAGCATTGCTTGCTGATTTACTAAAGAATAATGATTGGTCTCAGGTCTTAATTTTCTGTAGTGCAAAGCGCAGTTGTGATAATTTGGTTAAGAAATTAGAAGAGAAAGAGATTACCGCGTTAGCGCTACATGGCAATAAAAAGCAGCATGAGCGCAGGGATGTTTTAAAAGAATTTAAAGCAGGTGGTATACGCATTATTATTGCGACAGATGTTGCGGCGCGGGGGCTTGATATTGTTCAACTTCCTTGCGTGATTAATTATGAACTACCGCGTAGCCCGAATGATTATGTACATAGAATAGGGCGTACAGGTCGAGCAGGTGTTGAGGGAATAGCGATTTCATTGATTTCGCATCATGAATACCAGCATTTTACCGTAATTGAAAAGCGCAATGGATTTCGTTTGCAATGGGAGTCAATTCCTAACTTTGAAGCCGATGAGGTAGCGCCACCCCCGCCTAAGCGCAATCGTCCTAAAAAGCAAAAAGGTCACAAAAAACCAAGTAAGAAACAAATTAAGCGTAGAGAAGAACAGGATGTGGATAAGCCCGTTAGTCCTTATAAAACACGGGTTAACAAAGAACCTGAAAAGCCAACCGAGAAACCCGCTGATAAACCAAAACATAACGCTAAACCTGTTCCTATTCCTACGGGACAACCTGAGAAAAAATCAGAAGCGGAGCCTGAAAAAAAGCCTCAGATCAATGCGTCTATTTGGGGACGTAAGTAAATAATCTTTTCAAAAAATGGCGAGCGCCATCAATGCAAATTACGAGGCAAGCACCTCATCATTATGGAGAATAATAAAACTGCCTATGAATATGACTGAAAGCCTTCCATTAGAAGAATACACCGAAAAAGCCTATCTGGATTATTCCATGTACGTCATTCTTGACCGTGCATTGCCGTATATTGGCGATGGCTTAAAACCTGTGCAGCGAAGAATTATTTATGCGATGTCAGAGCTAGGCTTATCTTCGTCTTCTAAGCATAAAAAATCAGCACGTACGGTGGGTGATGTGTTGGGTAAGTTTCATCCTCATGGTGATTCGGCTTGTTATGAGGCGATGGTGTTAATGGCGCAGCCTTTTTCTTATCGTTATCCCTTGGTCGATGGGCAGGGTAACTGGGGGTCACCTGATGATCCTAAATCTTTTGCGGCCATGCGTTATACCGAGTCGCGCCTCACCCCATATGCCAAAGTTTTGCTTAAAGAATTAGGGGAAGGTACGGTCGATTGGAAGCCCAATTTTGATGGCTCTTTAGATGAGCCTGCTTTATTACCAGCGCGTGTTCCTAATGTTTTGCTCAATGGTGGCATGGGAATCGCCGTTGGTATGGCAACCGATGTGCCACCGCATAACTTACGTGAAGTGGTGGAGGCTTGTTTGCATTTGCTTGATCATCCTGAGGCCACACTTGACGATATTAGCCAATATATCTTAGCGCCTGATTACCCCACGGATGCAGAAATTATAACGTCTCATCAAGACATTATAAAAATGTATGAGACAGGTAAGGGCAGTGTAAAAATGCGCGCATTATGGGAAAAGGAAGGGACGGATATTGTGGTAAGTGCCTTGCCTTATCACACTTCTGGTGCAAAAGTATTGGAACAAATCGCGGCTCAAATGCGTGCTAAAAAATTGCCAATGGTCGCGGATTTACGGGATGAGTCTGATCATGAAAACCCAACCCGTCTGATTATTACGCCTCGCTCAAACCGTGTTGATTTTAATCAGCTCATGTTGCACTTGTTTGCCAGCACCGATTTAGAGCGTAGCTATCGCGTCAATATGAATATGATTGGCGTTAATGGCAGTCCACGGGTTAAAAATCTACTGACCATTTTAACCGAGTGGATAGAATTTCGTCGTACCACGATGATTAGGCGTACCCAATGGCGTTTAGACAAGGTTGAATCGCGCTTACATATTTTAGAAGGCTTATTAGCCGCCTACCTAAATATTGATGAGGTGATTGAAATCATTCGTACAGAAGATAAGCCAAAATCGGTGATGATGAAGCGTTTTACTCTCTCTGATACTCAAGCAGAAGCAATTTTAAATATTCGTCTTAGAAGTTTGGCACGGTTAGAAGAGTTTACCTTACGGGCTGAACAAGAGGAATTAGAAGAAGAGCGTGATTATCTGGTGGGACTATTAGAAGCTCCTGATTTGATGACGGCCTTAATGCAAGAAGAATTACGTGATGATGCTGAGGAGTATGGTGATGACCGCCGTTCACCTCTAGTCTGTCGTGATGATGCCAAAGCACTGGATGAAAATGCACTAATTCCCTCTGAGCCTGTTACCGTCATTCTATCCAAAATGGGCTGGATTCGTGCCGCGAAAGGACATGATATTGACCCCAAGTCATTAAATTATAAGCAAGGTGATCAATTCCTTTCTTCTGTGCATGGACGCTCTAATCAGCAAGTGGTGTTATTAGATAGTACGGGGCGTTGCTATTCCTTATTACCACATACATTGCCTTCGGCGAGAGGGCAGGGTGATCCATTGACAGGCCGTTTTTCCAGCCCAGCGGGTGCTAGGTTTCTTACCGCATTGTCAATAAAAGAGGATGAGTTTTACTTTATGGGGACTGATATTGGCTATGGTTTCTTATGTCAGTTTAAAAATATGATGAGTCGTACTAAATCGGGTAAAGCCACGCTCACGGTATCAAAAGGTGCGAAAATTATTGTACCCTCTAAAATTACCCATGCGAAAACGGATCTGATTGTGGCAGTGACTTCAGCGGGTTATTTATTAATCGTCGATGCGAATGAATTGCCGCAGTTAGGTCGAGGAAAGGGTAATAAGATTATTAATATTCCCGCTAAACTTCTGAAAGCAGGTGAAGAAAAAGTGGTTGCGATGATCGCCATGCCTATTGATAGCAAGCTGATCATTCATGCAGGAAAAAAATATAAAACACTCTCTGGTGTAGATTTGGAAGCGTATAAAGGTGAACGAGGACGACGCGGAAAAATGCTGCCTAAGGGGTATCAGAATGTATCTCGACTAGCAATAGGGTAAAAATACTTCACATTGCTCATGGGTTATATTTATAAGCATTGGACGATAATTTTAATCTGGATCAATTCTATTAAACCTTGAGACATGGTAGGATATTGGCACTTAAAATAGAATAAAAATTAAGGGTAAAGGCATGAGTCAAGACGAAAAAAACACAGATATAAACGCTGATCAAGTTGATACAAATTTTATTGATGAAAAGGGTGCAGATACCGTAAAAGCGGATGGTGATTGTGCGGGTAAAGCTAACGTTAAGTTAACAGAAGGGATTGCACACCGTAATCGAGATAAGAAAAAAGGGAAAGGTCGAGTCCCTGTTTATATTAAGAAAAAGCATCTTAAATATGAAGAAGAATTAAAGCGCTTACAAATAGAGCTGATGAAGTTGCAACTGACGGCAAAAGAAAAAGGGTTGCGTATTGTAATGCTCTTTGAAGGCCGTGATGCCGCAGGTAAAGGTGGCACTATTAAGCGTATTATTTCTAAGATGAACGCGCGTGGTGTGCGTGTCGTTGCATTAGAAAAACCCAATGACCAAGAAAGTACACAATGGTATTTTCAACGCTATATTAAGCATTTGCCTGCTGCGGGTGAGATCGTGATTTTTGACCGTTCTTGGTACAATCGCTCGATGGTAGAGCCGGTTATGAATTTCTGTACGGATGAGCAACACAAGCGTTTTTTAAAATCGGTGCCAATGTTTGAAGAATTGTTGGTTAAAGATGGGATTAATTTCTTTAAATTCTATTTTTCAGTCTCGAAAAAAGAACAGCAAAGACGCTTTAAATCACGCGAAACCGATCTTTTAAAACAGTATAAATTATCCCCCGTTGATAAATTAGCGCAAGAACTTTGGAATGAATATAGTGTTGCCAAATTTCAGATGCTAAATGAAACGAATCGCACCTTAGCCCCGTGGACGATTGTGCGCTCAGATATTAAAAAAATGGCACGTATTAATTGTATTAAGCATATCTTGACTGAAATAGAATATGAGGGAAAAGCAGACCCTGAAAGTCTAGTGCCTGATACTCGGTATATTGTTTCTGGAATTGATGAGATTCAGCATATGGAAGAGAATCTGATGCATCCTGATAAGTTGTATGGCTAATTAAATTTCAAATACCCGTTCATCTCCATGCTTTGAGCTATTGTTATTAGACTGTTTAAGTTAGCCATGTTACCCGC
>JAGLDQ010000279.1 GCA_023145535.1 Cocleimonas sp.
CGTATTATAGGGAGGCAATAAAACCAACTCTGAATATGCCTCCGTTACTAATCGGGGCTGACGCGGAATACCAAACTTTTCCTTATAACAAGAACGTAAAATACCGAGGGTCGAAAGCGTGAACAAGGACATAAAAAGGTCTATACTAGATGAGATGAAAAATAAAAAAACACACAATATTGATATATCTGTTGATACCTACTATATCGAAGCAGAATCCGATGCAAAAACCGACCGCTTTATGTTTGCTTATACCATTACAATAAAAAATAAAAGCCCTGTCGCCGCCAAACTGCTAACGCGTCATTGGATTATTACTGATGCAAATAATCATGTGCAGGAGATCAAAGGAAAGGGCGTTATTGGCGAACAACCACATTTAAAACCTGATGAATCCTTCAAATACACCAGCGGCACCGTCATCGAAACACCCGTTGGCTCAATGCAGGGGAGCTTTCACATGGTAACAGATGATGACAAACCCTTTGAAGTGGAGATTGCACCTTTTTCTTTGGCTATTCCGCGTATTTTAAATTAATCAGAAGACAAAATAACCAAAGTATATTTTTCTAGCTCACGCTTAGACTTGAGACTGCTTAGTCATGTATGCAAATAAACTTGAGCGGCTATTCATAAGATTCAAAGCAATCACAGCAAACGCATAGCTCATTACGCCCACCAGTAACTGTACTAGCAGCCATCCCCAGCCTTGCAAATCTTTTAGCCCCCACAAGCTCAACCCCATCAATAAAGTGGCTATTACGATTTTTACAAAATCTAAGACAGGAAATGGCAATGTAAAATACTGCCGCCCAAAGATAAAACTTAGCACACTACCGAGTGCAAACGAGCTAATTGTTGCAATTGCCGCCCCTTGTATCCCCATTAATGGAATCAGCCAATAATTAAGGGCTAAATTCGCAATCGCAATAAAAATGCCTATTTTTACAATACCAATGGTGTAATCACCTAACTGGAACGCTAAATCAAAATAGAAAACCTGCAAACCAAGCAATAATAAGGCGATCGTAATCCAAGGTAATAGTAACGTAACCGTTTGTTGGTACTCTGCTCCGATCACCAAGTAAACTAGATTTCCCCCAACCAAAATCAAGCCCATCACCGCAGGGATGGCAATACCTAACAGCAAAAGAGTGTATTGATTAAAATACTCATAAGCCGCCTGTTTCCCTTCTGTTTCTAACAGTTTGATAATCATAGGATAAGCCGCGAGATTAATTGCGGTCATTAACATAAAGATAGAATTGCCTGATAGGTCATAGCCCACGGCATACAAACCTGCTTGCGCTTTGTCTTGCAAAGCAGCCAACATAAAACGATCTGTACTTTTGGTCAACTCTTCTAATATTGCAGCGCTCGCTAATGGTAAACCATAGATTAATAAACGCTTAAATAACGCTTTATCATACGATTTCTTATTAAATTGCTTCCAGTTATGCAAACTCATCACTAAGGAGGGGCCGATAAAACCAATGGCCATACCGGTAATAATACCCATAACCCCATAACCTGAATATGCGAGTAACGCACCAATGCTTAGCGTTGATAGTGAGGTGGTAATCGTGAGTAATGCGTATTTTTCAGGCCTTATCTGTGCGCTAAATAGCGTTTGTGCAATCGTGAAAAAAGCCAGTGTTATTGTTAAAATAAAGCCGCTAAAAATCCATGTCCTTGCTTCTGTATTCCAATAAATCATCAAGCTAATCAACAAAGGAATCAGCATTAAAAATAATACTTTTACATACGCTACAGCGATAGAACTAATAAACGTCTCATGAGTATACTGCTTGCTTGACCAAAAGCGCAGGGTTGCCATGCTGATCCAATTAAACACCGTGTTATGGATAAAAATGGCAGCCGTAAATATTAACGTATAAAGCCCGTATTCTTCAGGTGTTAGTAGATGCGTATAAATGCTTAACGCAAAGAATGCCGCAAAGGCTGGAATGGCTTTTGCCAAAATATAGATCGCACTGTTTTTTAGTAACATAGTATTTTTTATTATTTTGAGACGCTACAGCGTCATCTTGCAGGATTGATTAAGTTTACAAAACCAATCGCCCGTTTCGCACCGCTACGCCCTGCTCCGCACTGATCGCTAGTTTTTTAATAACGACTATTTATGTCTTCTTTCTCAGACAATACAACGCATGTATGGCCACCATTGAAAAAACAAAAATAGTTTCCTTACGCCCATGTGTATGCAGTGTCATTTGACTGATCATTACCACCATCAAGAGCGAAAGCAAAAACGCTTTTTCATCCAGTCTGGTTTGCAATAGGTAATACAGCAATGAAACATACATCAGCAAATAAATCATCAGCCCTATCGTGCCGTTTTCTGCCATTAACTCCAGATAAGCATTATGTGCAGCATTATAGCTAATATGATCCTGACTTAACCCATACCCCAACCCCCCTGTACCGATACCTGCAATAGGACTTTCTTTCCATTGTGCATAAGTGCCACTCCAGATGACAGTGCGGTAATTTAATGTACCCGATGAAATTGACTTACCAGCCGAAAGTATTCTGTCCACCGAGGCTTTGGGCGCAAAGGTGAAAATACCGATAAAGGCAATCACAAAGAAAACCGCTATCGAGGCCTTAATACTAATAGAGGCTTTACGCTTGGCAAAGACCCAGTAGAAAATACCCAATAGAGCAACAATTGAACCCGTACGCGTTCCTGTTAAGAAAATAGCATAAAAGATAATAGGCATTGCCATCACATTGAGCAAATTAAACAACCAATGCTTATATTGCGTTGAAAGATAAGCGGCTATTGGCATTGCAAGCGCCAAAATAATGGATAGCTCATCCGTCTCTATATTTTTAATACCATAGCGATTGTAATAAGGCGACTCAATACCGTTCATATAGTTATAAATGATGATACCCGAACCAGCAATATTACCCAGCACATAAGCCTGATATGCCATGCGAATATTGCCTTTGCTTTGAATAACCAACGTAAACATAAACACCATGAGCACTA
>JAGLDQ010000028.1 GCA_023145535.1 Cocleimonas sp.
ATTCAATCATTAAAAGAAGTCGCATTAGAGGGAATTAAAGAGCAGCGTGCCGCGAGGCGTTGGAAGATATTTTTTATGCTGATCTTTGCTTTAATGTTCTTCTTAATGATCATGACAATTAAGACCGTATCCTCGATGAAAGATTCTCGTTTGACCGTAAAAGATAACTACACCGCGTTAATTGAAGTAAAAGGCGTTATTATGCCTGATACGGCGGCTAGTGCAGCCAATATTATACCTGTACTACAAGAAGCGTTTGAGGATGCTAAAGTAAAAGGCATTATTCTTCAATGCAATACACCCGGTGGTAGTCCTGTACAGTCTAGTCTTATTTATGATGAAATTATGCGCTTACGCAAACTTCATAAAGATAAGCCTATTTATGCCGTAGCTGAGGATTTATGTGCATCGGGTGGTTATTTTATAGTGTCAGCGGCTGAGAAAATTTATGCCAATAGATCGACATTAATCGGTTCTATTGGTGTGCGAATGAAATCATTTGGTGTGGTTGAGGTGATGAAGAAAATCGGTATTGAAAGCCGCGAACTGACCGCAGGGAAATACAAAGCATTGATTGATCCATTCAAACCGAGCACGCCAGAAGCGGAAGCGCATATTATTAAGATGTTACAAACCACCCATCAGCATTTTATTGATGCGGTGAAAGCGGGTCGTGGTGATCGTCTGAAAGATAATGATGATATTTTTACTGGACTCTTTTGGACGGGTAAAGAGGCTAAAGAATTGGGTGTAATCGATGAGTTTGGTAGTATAGAATCGGTTGCGCGAGATGTGTTTAAAGCAGAGACCATTATTAATTTTAGTCCAAGACAAACATTCTTTGATAAATTATCAAAGCGTGTCGGCGCCTCTATTGGTAGTGTTTTATTAGAAAAAGAAATACCGCAGACAGTCCTGTATTAATGCAAACGGTAGGGTCGGCGGAGCGTTGTTCCGCTGACTGGAATACGCAAATTTAGTCGGTTACATCAAACTTTCCGACTCTAAAAATCGTCACGGATGGCAGATAAACTATGGCAACAGAAGTAACTCAAAAACCAAGATTCTCCCTCGTTCGATTAATCGCAAAAAATCCAGCAAGAACCTTTATTATGCTCTTCTTGCTGGTGCTTTCATGTATTTCATTTTATACCACTTATGATGGATTAATCCGTTTTTCATACGGAAGTTTTGAGCAAACACCGCAAGTCTTTATTGTTATCCTGTTTCTTTTTGTTAGCGTCTTGCAAGGCATGTTGCTCTTTTCTTTGTTTGAGATGATTCGTAGCCGAATCGTGCTGAAATTTACGTGGCTGACGGTCTATATCGTGACGATGGGCGTGAGTGTTTTCTTTAGTTATAGTTTCTACTACAACCTTTTCCGTGCGGATAGCTATGCTTTTGATAATTTCTCCGCACAGCTATTACGGGTTAAAAACTCAGCTTTAGATTATAAAGATGCGTTTAAAATGGTGCAAATTGACACCAATAAATTAGCCGACTACTCCCGTGATAAAGCCGAAGAAGAAAGAGAAAAAGGAGGGACTTGTGGTTATATTTCACCACCAAATTCGGGGCCACGTAGCCGTTATCGTGATAAAGAAGATCGTGTTTTTAGAGCGCTATCAAAAGATATTACAGGACTTTATGAATCAGTTTCTAAAGATATAACGCAGCTAGAAACGCTGATGGATAAGTTTAACCAGAGAAAAATGTCCACGGATGATATTCAAAATGAAATGAATCGTGCGGTGCAGCGACTGAATGCTTACCAATCAAATGGTAATATTTTAAATTTAAAAACAATACTACGTTCACATATGTATGAAGGGCGCGTTACCAATGGGATTGATTCAACAAATTCACCGATTACTTGTCCTGATGATAATATTGATATAAAAGGCACGGGGATTCTTAAACAAGTAGCGGCATTACCGCAAGTGAAAGAAGTGAAGTTGTTTAACCCCGATAGTGAAAAAGAAGTGTTAACACGCGCACTGACTGTCTTTATGTCAATCCCTAAAGCTATTGTGCCAGACTCATGGCTTACCAGTATGTTTGGTAAAAAGTCAGTAGAACAGGCCGATGCAACCAAAATATCATCGATTGACTATGCACCTCTGTTTTTAGGCGGATTGATTGACTTATTTATCTTTATCGTCGGATTGGCCGATGGTATAGAAAACCAACGTCGAAACTGGGGAGACCGTCGTTACAAAGGCCGATATATCAGTATTAAGGATATTCCCTCCTTTGCCCAAGTGGGTAATGGCTATCTGTTTATGGATAACTTCCGTAAACATATTTATCGAAGGCGAACTGGAACCTATCTTGTGATTCCCTCGACGCTAGATAAGTTAACACCAGAACAGCGGGGGGTATTAGATCTAGCCGAAGCGTTGGAATCATCCAAAATGCTAGGCAAGCCAAAATCACTCAATGTAGAATTTGCTCAGCTTCATAAAGGTATAAAGGCATCCTTGATCGATGTTTATGAGGATGCAGAGCAGCGAATTTATACACGCTATCTGTTACCTAAAAAATTCTGGAATGAATTTCAGCAAGCTTATTATGCATGGCATATTAATAATGAAATTCCCGATTAATTTTTTCTATGAAGGAATCATTCCTTCTGCACTCAAGGTATAAAATGCAACCAACCAATCAGCCACAGTCTCAATATCATCAATTAGGCGGTGAACAGGCAGTAATTCAATTAGTGGATCGTTTTTATGACTTAATGGATACACGTGATGATGTGTCAGCGCTACGTGACTTACATGCGAAGTCTTTAAAAGGGTCAAGAAAGAAGCTTTTTCTCTTTTTATCAGGTTGGCTTGGTGGGCCCTCGTTGTATACTGAGAAATACGGGCATCCACGCCTTCGAGCCAGACATTTACCGTTTAAAATAACCTCTCTTGAAGCGAATCAATGGATGAAATGTATGGATCAAGCACTCGAAGAACAAATTGCTGATAACGAATTATTGTTAATGACATTGAAATCTTCTTTTAGGAAGGTCGCTGAGCATATGAGAAATACGGCTGATTAGGGCAATAGGTGATTTATTTTGTTGTAGCGATGGGCAACCGTTCTTTAACCGATGATAAAAACTATAACGCAGAAGAAAAACGGGGATTAGTCTATTGGTTTTAAATTACTAAAGCCGTCAACGTCGTCAAAACACCCAGAATAATCAATAAAGCAAAGGCCGTACGTCGCATATTAATATCACTCAGCGGTGGTGGATATTTTTTACCTAACCAAGTAAACAAAAACACCACAGGCAGGCTATAGAGTGCAAATAACAACATCTCTTGGCTGATATAACCTTGCGTTCCAATAACACCAATACGCGTCATCGACCCCATCATAAAAGTCATTAGCAACGTATTCTTAATTGCATTAATTGTCAGAGGTTGCTTATAAAGATAATAAATAAGCGGTGGCGCGCTGGTACTAAACAATCCCCCCATAACCCCCGATGATGCACCGGCTAATAAGGTAAGATAAGTGGGAGAACGTTGTTTGGTAGGATGGGGTTTTAATACCAGCAAAATACCACCCAGAATAATCACAATACCCAATATAAGCTGTAATAACTGGGTTGATGTTTTATCCAAAAAATACAGTAAGGCAAGCCCAGCAAATAGCGCCGGCATAAAACCAATCATAATAATGCGAATTAACGGCCAATTGATATGATGATGGTTTTTGTACACCGCAAGTATCACATTGGTCAGCCCTGTTAGACTGATAACTGCAGCAATAAAGGAAATCGGCATTAATTGTAACGAGGCCGTGATCCCCATAATAATCAACCCCATCGCAAAACCGGTGACCGTTTGGACGTATGCGCCAATCGCAATGGCTAAAAGAAAAATAAAAATAGTTTGTTCGTTCACGTTGTAACTTCGTATTGAAAAAAGGACAGGAGTGTTGCACAGGCAAGCGGTCTGTCACAAGTAAAAAAAGGAGAGTAACCCGCCTCATTAAGGTAAGTACTTTAATTTAAAAAAGGAGGCGTTTAATGTTACCATCACTCAAAATGAAGCAAGACGTAAAAAAATTTACGGGGACATTATGCTAAAAACTAAAATCATTATTCTTCCATTCATCCTGACTATGGGCTTGTTGATTACCGCTTGTGGCGATAGCGCTAACAAGAGTACCGTGATCAATGCGATGGATTATCTCGTGCCCAATCAAACAATCGCCAAACTCCATAAAGAATATTCCGAAACAACGGACTCTACAATACTCCAAGGCTTCACGACCTTCCGCTACACTAAAGTAGGCGATACTATTCGTGAAACGATTGATGAAGACGGCGTTAATAATTATACAATCTATCAAAAACTCAATCATACGATTGAAATTAAAGACTATGAAAACAATATATTAGTCAAAACGAATAGCCGCGCGGCTCAATATGATATTAATGATGTCTTTTTTACTGAAGTAGATGAGGAGGAGGATAGTGTCTCTTGTAGTTATGCCGAAAAATTAGTGAGTTTCGCTACCGATTATAAAATTTTTTCAGATGTCATTAAACTGACTTGCGCTATAAACTCAGTCCATCAATTTGACCTCTATATGGCAAAAAATATGGGACTCATTTATAGCCAAGCAACCAAAGATAAGACAACCTATAAAGCCAGTTATATCGGGCAACCACAAGTCAGCTTAAAATCACTCGCAAAATTCCACACGACCTATGCGAGATCAGTCGCCGTCGCCGATAAGGGGAAAACGGTATTTGTTGGCAATACGGATGGATTGGTGGCTCTTGATGCATCAAATATTGATAATCTTTCCCTATTATCTTCAATAAACGCAGGTAACTTTGCACAAATCACACTCAGCAAAGATGAAAATCGGTTATATGCCATTGATCGTGGTAATTTCTTAATGATTGATGTCAGCAATAGAAACGAACTACAAATAATTAGCGCAATGCCGATGCGCGGAGCGGATCGCTTTAGCCTCTCTGAAGATGAAACCATTGCCATTATTCAAGATCTGGATGTAACGCGAGTTGTTGATGTTCGTAATCAATCCAAACTTGTTACTCTATTCGATCTAAAATCGGGTAAATCCGCACTATCAAATGATGGAAAAACATTATTTTATATCTCACCCGATTCACCTAAAGATTTAGCCATCTATGATATTAGCGATCCAAACGACCCGTTTATTCGCGCTGTTCATCGCGACCTGCCATACAGCTACCCTGAACTCCTCCTCTCTCATTCAGGCAAAGA
>JAGLDQ010000280.1 GCA_023145535.1 Cocleimonas sp.
AATCAATTATTCTTTGCTGATAATACACGCATGTTATATGGCGATGGAGCGGCGGCTACGAGTGAGCTGATTAGTGGAATAAAAGATTTATAGACGATCTTGATGACCAACACATCGGCTTTGTTTGTATCAGCAAAGTGGATTAAAAAGCACGGAGAATATACAACCTACTTTTCGTGCTTTTTTTTATTCTCCCGTTACAAATTATCGCCTTTCATATTGTCATACTGCCAACATTTTATTTTTTGGCAGTTTATCTCCCGCTTGATCCCTATTAAAAGAACCAATAACCCCCCTGATATAAGGAATACATTCAATGAAAATTACCGTTTCTGCGTTAAGTAATCAGGATAGAGACGCTTGGGAAAAGCTCTACTATGCCTATGCAGATTTCTATCATATGCCAATGGATAGCACAATATTAGACACCGTCTGGTCATGGATCTTTGACCCGAATAATCCATTTTTTTCTCTCATTGCAAAAAACGAAACCGATGAGGTCTTAGGATTTGTCCATTGCCGTGAAATGCCATCGCCATTGAGAGGCTCGGTTGTAGGCTTTCTAGATGATCTGTATGTTAAACCAGAGTACCGAGGTACAGGGAGTGTTCAAGCTCTCTATGAAGGACTAAAAAAACTTGGAAAAGAAAAGAACTGGCCATTTATTCGCTGGATTACCGCCGAAAATAATTATAGGGGGCGCGCCTCTTATGACAAAATAGCAGAAAAAACACCTTGGCTAACCTATCAAATGCCGATTGAGTAAAGAAGGAACGTACACGTTACTAAACTCCCCTTGTATCGATGGTATAAACTGCCAACAGAAGCACATCACTCCTTCTTAATCACTGTATAATAAGTATTTTCACCATCACTTATAAAACAGGAGTCTCTCAATGGTTGAACTGTATGAAAAACTGGGTCTTTTTTATATCGGTCAAGATGTCGATAAACAAACATTAAATACCACCGACGCACTCACCCTGTTAAAAAACAAAAACTTCACCACCCATGCGGCCATTATTGGTATGACTGGCAGTGGTAAAACAGGCTTAGGCATAGGGCTGATTGAAGAAGCCGCGATTGATAATATCCCCACAATTATTATCGATCCTAAAGGTGATATGGGAAACCTTTGCCTTACAGATCCTGAATTTTCTAGCACCTCTTTTCAGCCGTGGGTAGAAGACGAAGCGCATTCAAAAGAACAAGATGTGGGCGAATACGCACAAAAAATATCCTCTCTATGGCAAAATGGGATTGAAAAAGCACATCAAACGGTTGAACGAGTAGCCCAATTTGATGCGGTTGAGAAGACGATTTATACCCCAGGCAGTCGTGCTGGCGTTAGTTTAAACATTCTCAGCTCGCTGGATGCGCCCCCTCCACAAATCCTTGATGATAGCGATGCCTTTGCTTCGTATATTAAAACCACGGTCAGTAGCTTGCTGGCTTTGATTGGTGTTGAGGCTGACCCTGTTGAGTCCCGAGCGTATATTTTACTGGCGCAATTAATTAGCCGCGCTTGGCTATCAAACGAAAACCTCACCCTTGAAGATTTAATTGGTCGTATTATTAGCCCAAACTTTAAGAAAATTGGCGTATTACCCTTAGAAAGCTTTTACCCACAAGGCGATCGTTTTAAACTCGCGAGCAAATTTAACGCCATACTTGCATCACCCACCTTTAACGCTTGGATGGAGGGCGATGACCTCGATATTCAGCGCTTGCTTTATGATAAAAATGGCAAAGCTAAAATTTCTATTTTCTCTATCTCGCATCTTAATGACGACGAACGCATGTTCTTTGTCACCCTATTACTGAATAAATATATTGCATGGATGCGTCGCCAAAGTGGTACGTCTGCATTAAAAACCATCCTTTATATGGATGAAATTTTTGGCTTCTTCCCACCCACTAAAAATCCGCCCAGCAAAGAACCGATGCTCTTAATGCTAAAACAAGCGAGAGCTTTTGGTGTCGGTATTATTCTTAGCACCCAAAACCCTGTCGATCTTGATTACAAAGGCCTCTCCAATATTGGCACATGGTTTATTGGTCGCTTACAAACCACCCAAGATATTAACCGTGTGATTGATGGCTTGGGCGGCAAGGTTGGTTCTAGTTTTGATAAAAAAGAAATCCAAACCCTACTGGCCAATCTTAAAAAACGTACTTTTTTCCTTAAAAGCGCACACCTTGATGATATTCGTTTATTTAGCACCCGCTGGGTAATGAGTTACCTTAAAGGCCCCCTCAAACGCTCTGAAATATCAACGTTAATGGCTGAACAAAAGCAAGTACTTGAGGCGCAAGAGCGCAATAAACCACAAACATTAATGAGCGCCACAAAGGAGGGTTATGAAAACTATACCGCGTTAGATAACAGCATCGCGCAATATTTTGAACTGGATTTAAGCGAGCAACATCACTATCACGCCAAGGTCAGCGCTAAAGTCTCCTTGAGCTTCTTTAATCAAACCCGTGGTATTGATGAACAAGAGCAACATTGCATTAAACTGCCTTTAAGCGCAGATGACCGCAATCTAGATTGGGATCAAGCCGAACAGGATCAGCCAGAAGAGTGTCTAGAGCATTTCATCTCACAAGCACCGCAAAGTGCAAAATATGCCCCCTTACCTGAATGTATTGCTCACGATAAAAATCTTAAAAACACCACCAAAGACTTAAAAAACTGGCTATACCAAGCACATAAACTTGAACTTTACCGCACCACAAAAACGCCCAAAATGGAATCAAACCCACATGAATCACTGGTTGATTTTAAAGTGCGTTTAAATGATGTGTTAGCCGATAAAAAAGAAATTGAAATTGAAAAGCTACAACAGCGTTATGGTAGTAAAGAAAAAGTATTAATAGACCGTTTATCGCGCGCTGAAGAACGTGTTACCAAAGAACAAGCCGATGCATCAAGCTCAATGATCACCACTGGGATTGCGGTACTCGGTGCATTATTTGGACGTAGCTCCAGCGCCAGTGTCGGTCGTGTTTTAAGTCGTGGTAGTCGTGTCCTAAAGGAACGCGGTGATATAAGCCGTGCAGAAGAACGGGTCGAAAAAGTCAAAGATGATATTGAATTACTGACGGAGGAGCTTGAAAATAAAGTGGATAACCTCACTGACCAGTTTGATGTTGATACCCTTGATATTGAAACATTTGCCATTAAGCTACGACGGACTGACATTGAGATAAACGAAATTGCTATCCTTTGGCAACCCTCATAGACTCCTTCATACAGTCATTAAATTTAATTATACACAATAAACAAATTTAATTATTAAAAATTGACATTTATCAAGTTCGCCATTATATTAGTTTATTAACAAATACTAATTTATATGGGACAAGCTTTATGTTCGGAATTCAAGAAACGGATGCAGCAGGCTTAAAAGAGATGCTGGACAAGGATACAGAAAATAAAATTCGCCTCATTGATGTGCGCTCTCAAGCAGAGTACGCCCGTGGCATTATTGAA
>JAGLDQ010000281.1 GCA_023145535.1 Cocleimonas sp.
AAAACTGGAAAATATCTAAATAGGGCGAATCAATTCCGCGTGCTTTTAATTCTTTAGAAACCTGTTGACGACCCACATTTTTCATATTTTTTTCAATGGCTTTAGAGAGCATAGCCTCTACCGAGTCTTCAATCGACATGCCTTTTTTTAGTGCCATTTTTAGCACGGTCTGTGTCACTGTTTCGATCTTAATAGAATCGGTATTACCACTACTTTCAACGGCAATTTTAACTGGTGAGGCGGGTGCTTTAGGTTTAGTGGGTGCTTTAGGCTGATCAGGTGCTTCAAAATAACCTTTTTCAGGGGTAAAGGGAATGGTTGCAACATAGGCAAAAATATCCCTTAATTCTTGTGGGGTATAATCAGCAAAGGTTTCATCATCAGGGTCATTATCATGATGACGATCTTTTGACATGAAAAATTTTGTTTCACGCTCTAGATACAGTGAATGCTGACCCGATAAAGGCGGAGATTTCTTTTTTTCTTTGCCGTTTGCTTTGCTCGCATGACAACTCTTACAATCACCTTTAAATAATTTTTTACCTTTTTTAATATCGGCATTGGGTGTTGGTAGTAAAGTAAAATCAGTATGTTTACTGAGGTCAATCGATGCCATATAGGAGGCGATATCATTTAAGTCTTTGGCATCCATATCCTTCATGCCTCCAACAATTAACATGGGTACACTATAGGCATTAGAACGTGTACCATCCTGATATTTTTTCATCTGGCTAATCAGGTAATGAATCGGCATACCCGCCAAGCGTGGGAAAAATCCACTTTGCGTACCTTGTGCATATTGACCATGGCAAAGCGCACATTTTTTGTATAGTTCCAAACCATGCTCTAAATCAACGGGAGGAAGTTTGGTTTCAGCTTTTTCATCCTTATCCGTTGAATCATTATCAGCCTGTGCGACCAATGGAGTGAAAAATAATAAAGTGAGTAAAAACAGTATACGAATATCACGTAGCATCATGATAGTTTCCCTAATTATTAAAAGTGAAACACGCATCATGCGTCACTTCCTAGCGATTAAAATTATTTATTAGAGAGATAATTAAGCAATATTTTATTGATATAAGTCAACTTCTCTTTTTAGCTCATTAGGGATACAATTAATGATTAAAAATCAATCGCTTTCTACCACCAAAAAGTACAAAAAATGCAAAAAAAACTCATTATTCTGGATAGAGATGGGGTGATAAACCATGATTCTGATCACTATATAAAGTCACCACAAGAATGGATTCCGATAGAAGGTAGTTTGGAAGCTATTTCGCAACTTAATAAAGCTGGTTACACGCTAGCAATCGCGACCAATCAATCAGGAATTGGGCGTGGTTATTATGATTTAGCCACACTTGATGCAATGCATTTTAAAATGAACAATTTGCTGATCCCTTTCGGTGGTCATATTGATCATATTGAATTTTGTCCACACACACCCGATGCCAACTGTGAATGCCGTAAACCAAAGTCAGGTATGTTAGATAAAATTGCTAGAAAATATGCGGTGAATCCCCAAAATATAGTCATGGTTGGTGATACAATGGGTGATTATCAAGCAGCTAATAAAGCAGGCATGTCGTTTGTATTAGTGAAGACAGGTAAAGGGACGCGTACTTTAGCAACAGGGAAACTGCCCCAAATGCTTTCAATTTATGAAAACCTAGCCGCTTATGTCAGCGATTTGTAGATATTTCAATCTCAATGCAGAATTAAGTTTTATTACGAAAATCGATTACTGTAATATTTAGTATTCTCTAAATCTAAGCTAGGAAATAAGATGCCTGATAAAAAACAACACACTAAGAAAAGCTCATCTAACCTTAGTCATGAAGCTGTACCAGCAGATGAACAACAGTCTGTCTCAATAGAGTATTTAACACAACACGTTGATGAGACTTTTAAAAAATTGCATTCTGATATAGAAAAACGTGATAAAGCACAAAAAGAAATGACAGAAGAAATGCTAACAGGGCTGAAAAATACCTTTAGTGGGTTGCAAACGGATGTGAATCAACGTGATAAAACGCAGCAGGAAATGAATGATGAGATGCTAAAAGGGCTTAAAAGCACTTTTAGTGATCTTCAAACCGATGTGAATCAACGCGATAAAACACAGCAAGCACTATCCCATGAGATGGTGTCAGGCTTTAAAAATACGTTTAATGCGCTTCAAACAGAGCTAAGCCAACGCGATAAGGCTCAGGATAAACATCTTGCTGAGTTAATGACTAATCTCAATACCACCTTTGATAAAATTCATGGTGAATTAGACGAAAATGTCAAAAAGCGGAATAAAAATCAAGATGAGGTCATGAGTAAGCTAGTCACCGAACTGACTCAAACCTTCGATAAAATTCACGGTGATAATTTAGTACGGGATCGTTCTACTGAGGATTTAACGCATTCGCTTGGTAAGCATATGCGTGAAACCTATGAGGAGTTTCACAAAGAACAAAAAGGTTACCAACGTCTTAATGAAAAGCGCTGGGAACATGAACACGAATATCAAGCGAAAAATTTCCGTAAAATGCGTTGGTATAGTATTCCTGCAATCGCATTGGGTATTATGGCGATGTATTTTGTTCATGACACCATCAGTATTATGGAAAATGCAATGACCAGCATGTCAACCGATATGCATAAAATGGAAAGAAATATAGACGGTATCTCCGGCACAATGGGTCTGATGTCAATGCAAATGGGATCAATGGATAAAAGCACCGCAAAAATGTCCAGCGCTATGCAAGTAATGACCCCAATGTCGCAAGATATTAATAAAATGAGCGGAAATATTACTCATCTCTCAGGAAATGTAGGTAAGATGAGTCAAGACACACGTGCTATGTCGCAAAATATTAATCATATGACGAAAAGTATTGGTGTTATGTCACATGAAGTGACTCCCACAATGGATGCCATGCGTAAAGCGATGCCTTGGACATGGTAGATTAAGAATCATTTTAATGATGACACAGAACAAGGAAATACAAGCATTTGACCTCATTTAGCGCCATTATTACGGAACATCAAGATGTAATTTATAGTTTGGCACAACAGAGCGCACCAATAGAAGCCGCTGGCACGTTAATTATCGAAACGCTACATCAAGGTAATAAAATTCTGCTTTGCGGTAATGGTGGGAGTGCTTCTGATTGTCAGCATTTGGCCACGGAGTTTATGGTGCGTTATGTTAGTCCACGCCGCCCTTTACCCGCGATCGCACTAACCACGGATACTTCTATTTTAACGGCACACACCAATGACTTCGGCTTTAAACACCTCTTTTCACGTCAAGTTGAAGCCTTAGGTCATGCAGGCGACTGCCTTATCGCTATATCCACCTCAGGTCATAGTGAAAATATTATTGAAGCGGTGAAATCGGCCAAAAAAAAGCAAATGAATAGCGTGATATTAACTGGCAGAACAGGGGGAGAGTTAGTTGGCTTAAGTCCTTATTGCATCACCGTACCCAGCGATACCACTGCTCGTATACAAGAGGCACATATTGTTATCGGGCATTGGTGGTGTCAGCTTGCAGATGAAAATTTCAGCGAATAATAATACCCGAATCCTATGAAAAATAAACTTCCAGATTTTACCCCTGCGCGCGTGTTAGTGGTGGGCGATGTCATGCTTGATCAATATTGGCATGGCAATAGCCAGCGTATTTCACCCGAAGCACCTGTTCCTGTGGTGCATATTAAAAATAATGAATGTCGTGCAGGAGGGGCTAGTAATGTGGCATTAAATGTTGCCGCGTTAGGCGCAACAGCGCAGTTAATCGGTTTAACAGGCGATGATGATAATGCGGATAAACTTCAATCATTATTGATAAAACAGCAGGTCGATTGTCATTTCTTACGGAATAAAGACTTAGAGACCACGCTAAAACTACGCGTCATTTCCCAGCATCAACAAATGATACGTCTTGACTTTGAAGACAGCTTTGCATCGGTTGATAAAACCCCCTTAGAAAGCCAGTTTGCACTGCTATTATCCACCACCGATGTAGTGATTCTCTCTGATTATCACAAAGGCACGTTGTCTCATGTGAGCAGACTCATTCAGATGGCAAAACAAGTCAATATCCCCATTATTATTGACCCTAAAGGAACAGATTTTGTAAAATATCAGGGCGCAACTTTAATCACCCCAAATCGTAATGAGTTTGAAGCGGTTGTCGGTAAATGCGATAACGAGCCGGCGTTAATTAGCAAAGGACAAGCATTACTTAAACAGTTTGACTGGCAAGCCTTATTAGTCACCCGTGGCGAAGAAGGCATGTCCCTATTTCAACGGGATAAAGCGCCCCTACATTTACCCACTTATGCGCGAGAAGTCTTTGATGTCACGGGTGCAGGCGATACCGTTATCGGCACATTAGCCGCCGCCTTAGCCGCGAAAGCCGACCTTGCAAGCGCAGTAAGGTTGGCCAATCTCGCCGCAGGATTAGTGGTTAGAAAACTAGGCACTGCAACCACCTCCATGGCTGAAATACAAGATGCCTTGCATTCTCATGCAGAAATCGGACTAGGGGTGATTACAGAAGACCAACTCAAAGAAGTCATCAGACTCTCCCAGCAACGCGGTGAAAAAGTCATTATGAGTAATGGTTGTTTTGATCTCATGCACACAGGGC
>JAGLDQ010000282.1 GCA_023145535.1 Cocleimonas sp.
CTGCAATCATCATGGCAGGATTACCGAGTACATAGCCTTCAAAACCAACGGCTAATCCTGTGAATGCGTTGTATAGGGAGATAACGACTGGCATATCCGCGCCCCCGATGGGGATGGTCATCATCACACCAAAGGCGAGTGCTAGAACAAAAAAGATAAACAGCAAGCCCGCGCCATACGCTTGACCACTAAAGGACATATACAGTCCCATGAGAACCAGTGTTAGAAAAACACCTAAATTAATCCACTGCTGATTTTCAAAGCGATAAACCTTCCACATAATGCCTTGCAATTTAGCAAAAGCAATCATCGAGCCTGAAAATGCAATCGTGCCGATTAAAGCGCCTAAAACCGCTAATGACTGATGTGTTACGCCATGCGAGGTATCATTTTGCATTAACACAACCGCTGCAATTGCCGCCGCTGCGCCGCCTCCCATACCGTTATAGAGGGCAATCATTTGTGGCATATCCGTCATTTTGACTTTTTTAGCCGTGACATAAGCAATCGTCCCACCGATACCGATGGCAACCGTCATCCAAAAATAGTTATGATGAATATCTTGATGGAAGTAGGTAATAACGGTTGCTAGCACCATTCCCACACCCGCCCAGATAATGCCGCGACGTGCTGTCATCGGCGAGCTCATTTGCTTGAGACCTAAAATAAACAAGATCGCGGCAATAAAATAAGAACCCTCTACAATATAGTTCATTATTTCTTACCTCCACTGCTTTTAAACATTTCTAACATGCGCTCAGTGACCACATAACCGCCGACAGCATTGCCTGCCGCTAGTATCACAGCAATAAAGCCGATAAACGTTTGCATCCCTGTTTCAGCACTCCCCATGGCGACCATTGCGCCAACCAGCACAATACCGTGAACAAAGTTAGACCCTGACATTAAGGGTGTGTGTAAAATAACCGGTACTTTTGAAATAATTTCATAACCCGTAAAGGCGGCCAGCATAAAGATATAAAGTGCGATTAAACCTTCCATTATGAGGCTCCTTGTTGTTCTAATAATTCAAGGGTTGGTTGATGTTTGACTTCCCCTTTATGCGTTAGCAAAGCCCCTGAAATGACTTCATCCTCAAAATCAGGCGCAAACTCACCTTCATCATTAAACATAGGGATAATGAAGTTGAGCAGATTCTTCGCATACATTTCACTCGCATGTGCCGCGACCTGACTAGCAACATTTAAAGGCGCATGAATAATCACGCCATTATCGGTCGTGATGGTTTCATTAGGCTGGGTGAGTGTACAGTTACCGCCGCCTTCGGCGGCTAGATCAATAATCACCGCACCCGACTTCATTCCTGCAACCGTTGTTTCAGGGATAATTTTAGGGGCAGGGCGACCAGGAACGGCCGCTGTTGTGATTAAAACATCCGCTTGAGCAATATACGATGCCAGCTCTTCCTGTTGTTGTGTTTTCTCCTCATCCGTCAGTTCACGCGCATAACCGCCTTCACCTACCGCAGAGATTTTAAGCTCAATCGCTTTCGCCCCCAAGGATTGAATCTGTTCAACCGTTTCAGGACGCACATCATAGGCTTCAACAATTGCCCCTAAGCGTTTAGCGGTAGCGATGGCCTGTAAACCTGCAACACCGACCCCTATAATAATCACTCTAGAAGGACGAATAGTACCCGCCGCCGTCGTCAACATAGGGAAAAAACGAGCCGAAAGATCCGCGCCCATAATAGCTGCCTTATAACCCGCAACGGCTGCTTGAGAGGATAAAATATCCATCGACTGCGCCCGCGAGATACGTGGTACTAGCTCCATTGCGTAGCAAGTAATCTTCTTTTGTTGAAGTTTTTTGACTAGATCAAGATGATTATGGGCTTGAATTGTCGCTAACAAGGTGCTGCCATCGGCCATTGCATCCACCTCAGCAAGACTCGGTGCTTGTACACGGAAGATAACATCCGCTTGCTTTGATAAATCCTTAGCAGAGTCGACAATCGTCGCCCCTTTAAACAGCGTATCAGGAATATAAGCGGCTGCTCCTGCGCCTGATTCTATCAGTGTTTCAGCGCCTAACTTGCCGAGTCGAGTAATCACACTAGGCTCCATCGCAACGCGACGCTCACCTTCGGCGGTCTCTTTCGGAACCCCTATTTTAATTGGCATATTGGTCTATTCTCCGTGTTTTTTAGAGATGATCTGGTAACGACTTTATGATGAGTCGTTACTAATTTTTGATAACCGTGGACTTTAACAAGGAGTTGAAAAAAAAGGAAATGGTAAATGGGATTATAAGAGGATTTAGCGATTGTGGATTTTGAGCAGGGCGGATTGCCGTAAGAAATAATTACTTTTTTATGGAATGGGGTAGTGATGAGATTTTTAGGAAGCGTTAATTTTCTGCGGGCTTATTTTGTTGATGTCGATAATTCTTGAGCAAGAAAATCGATCAATAATCGAACTCTTCGCGATAGATTTCGATTGAGTGGGTAGATAGCAGAAATAGAAACGGCAGGAAGCGTGTAATC
>JAGLDQ010000283.1 GCA_023145535.1 Cocleimonas sp.
TTGGGCCAAAACAAATTCCTAACCCATTAAGTGCGCTATTGAGAATATACTGTCCATCATTACAACTTAAGTTGCCTTGCACATTGACGGTGATCGTTTCACCACTGGGCAAACGAAAAGGCCACTGTCGACTAAGCGGTGAGGTGTTGTAAACTAAACAATTATGCTGTAGTAGCTCTTTAGGTTGGCGAGGTAAGCCATGTTGTTCACTATATTTTTGAGAGGCTACCACTTGAAATACACAGTCAGCTAGCTTACGACACATCAGGGTTGAATCTTTTAACTCACCAATTCTCAAGGCTAAGTCAATACTTTCTTCTATCAAGTCTATATTGCTTCCGCTTGCATTAATGACGAGTTCAATCTCTGGGTATTTTTTCTGAAACTTGATTAGTATTGAGCCTGCTTCAGACAATACAAAACTTTGCGGAATAGTGAGCCTAATAACCCCTCTAGGTTGTTTGTGACTATCCATTACTTCAGCTTTAGCTTGATCTGCTTCTGCCATAATCAATTTACAATGTTGATAAAATCGCTCACCATCATGAGATAAGCTTAACTTACGTGTGGTTCGATACAGTAAACGAGTACCTAGGTCATTCTCTAGCTGGGATACTTGCTTACTAACATAGGACTTTGAAAGACCGAGTTGTTTCGCGGCGGCGGTGAAACTGCCTGTTTTTACGGTAAAAGTAAAAACTTCCATTTGATTCAAAATACTCATATTAGGTCTCTAAAGGAAACAATCATGTGATTATAACGCTATATTGAACACTAAGAAATTATAATATAATAGATTACCAATCTAAATTAGTGGAGTTCAAGATGAAACGCTACCATCCCGCCTTGGTCAGTTTACACTGGCTACTGACCGTTCTAATAATCGTTGCCTTATTAATGGGTAGCAATATTCTAAGTCAAATCCCTAATGACAACCCTGAGAAGTTATTTGCTTTAAAAATGCATATGATTTCGGGTTTTATTATTCTTATTTTAATGATTGTCCGTCTTGTTATTAGACAGGTTACTAAAAAACCACCACATGCCGATGCGGGCAATGCGGTATTGAATAAAGCAGGTATTGCAGCTCATTATCTTCTCTACCTACTTGTTTTTGCAATGGTGGGTAGTGGCATTGCAATCGCGGTTATTAGTGGCTTACCGGATATTGTCTTTAATAATAGTGGGGTTGCTTTGCCCGAAAACTTTAACCACATTCTTCCACGACTTTTTCATGGGGTTATAGCACAAGTATTATTTATCATGATTTTTTTGCATGTGCTAGGTGCTTTGTATCACCAGCTGATACGTAAAGACAGTCTTTTATCACGCATGTGGTTTGGTCAATAAATTGTAGACTATTCTAAAAACGCAATAGGGAATCACACATGAGATTTAACAGAATACGGATTGCATCAATTATAACGCTAGCTTTATTTTCAACTAATATTATTAGTGCAAAAGAACCCGTTTGGGATGCTAATAAAGTTGTTCTGACAGCAGAAAAGCTTGGTGATGGTGTCTTTGCGTATTACCCAGAAGGTGCTACAAAAATGCAGGAGCAAGGTAAACCCGTTGCGACGAGTGGTGGATTTATTGTAGGTGATACAAGTACAAGCCGCCATTGATGGTGGTTTAACACTGGAACAAACCGTCAAAACAGTGACTATGCCTGAGTTTGGAGGCTATGCACTCTTTGGCTGGGTGCATCCTAGTTTGAATATCCCTGCGGCTTATAAAGATTTAAGTAAATAATAACAATAATGACTACAATGGATAGGAACATTCATCTTAAAAGGGAAAAATGAAAAAAATTATCCGACCCATGTTAGCGCGTCACCGTGATGATGATCATCGAGCGGCAACAGAGCTTGAATTACTTTTTGACTTGGTCTTTGTTATTGCGATTGCATTAGCCGCCGTTGGTTTGCATCACGGGATTGCAGAAGGCCATTATGTTGATGGAGTAGTGAAGTTCCTACTCGCCTTCTTTGCCTTGTGGTGGCCGTGGATGCACCTGACTTGGTTTGCTTCAGGCTTTGATAATGATGACACAAGTTATCGCCTATCCATTCTAGTGATGATGTTTGGGGTTATTTTAATAGCAGGCAGTTTGCCCGCTTTTTTTGAATCGTTTGATCTTCGCCTGATGACCATTGGTTATATTATTTTGCGTATACCCACTATTTTCTTATGGTTTCGTGTGGGTAACGATAACCCAGAGTATAAAGTCACCGCTCAACGCTATTTTTGGGGACTTATCCTATTGCAATGCTTTTGGGTGATACTGGCCTTCTTCGTTCCTTTTGCTGAATTACTCTTTTTTGTCTTATTTGGACTCGGTGCAACTGCTGAATTATTGATACCTGTTTATGCCAGTAACGCTAAAAATATTCCTTTTCATCAACATCATATTATCGAGCGTTTTGGGCTTTTGAATATTATTGTTTTAGGAGAAATTTTATTAAGCGCGGCATTGGCGATTCAGGCCATGCAAAAAAGTGGGCATGGGTCGTTAGAACTGACCTTCATTGCAATATCCGCGACCATTGTTCCCTTTATCTTATGGTGGTTGTATTTTCATGAAGATGAAAACCTGACATCTGACGAGACAGGTCATGTTTACTTTTGGGCGTATGTTCACTTCTTTATATTTTCCTCGGCGGCGGCGATTGGTTCAGGTTTTGCCGCGTTAGTGGATGCATCGGGTGATCACGGACATGGCAGTGCCGACGCTGCTCGTTGGGCGATTAGTTTAGCCGTTGCCTTGTATATCTTTACCGTATGGCTTATTCGAGATCGACATATTTTAAAATCATCGCAGGCGTTTCAATTAGTGATCTTTGCAATACTTATTGCTTTAACGCCACTTTTACCGCTCTATCAATTACCTGTTTTAACACTCTTATTGGTGGTGCTACTGACGTTGAGATTAAGGCACACTAACCTGTCGCCATCACGCTAGACGTTATCTATCCTTCAAAAAAACTCATTATTATGACTCAACCTATTATCGCTGATAACAAGCCCGCTCAAGTTAACCTAACGAAAGGCGAGGAATATTATTTCTGCGCCTGTGGGCGTTCAAAAAATCAACCTTTTTGTGATGGATCACATGCAGGCACAACGTTCACGCCCAAAGTCTTTACTGCGGAAGAGGATGGTGATGCGTTTCTCTGTGCCTGTAAACACAGTGGCAACTTGCCTTTTTGTGATGGAACACATAAAAAATTTAGTGTCGAACAAGTAGGCCAAGAAGGCTCAGGGGTCGAAACGACAGGCGCTGATATACCTGTCGCTGTTGGGACACCCGAAGAACCAACCGTTGTCTTTATTCACCAATTAGCCAAAGAAGGACTATCAAAATTGGGGCATCATGGACCAATGACCTCAATGGGTGTTCCTCGAAATGAATTGCCACACTGGGATGACTTGCAAATTATGGCAGCTCAAATGGCAACCAAGCCACTACTGGAAGACACCAGTGTTGCAACCGAGCTAGTCATTGGGCCTAAGGCTAAAAAACCACTACGATTAAAAATACCGTTGTTTGTTTCTGATATGAGTTTCGGCGCATTATCAGAAGAAGCAAAAATCTCTTTAGCAAAAGGAGCGGAGCTAGCGGGAACTGGGATTTGTTCTGGAGAAGGTGGAATGCTACCAGAAGAACAAGCAGCAAATACTCGTTACTTTTACGAATATGCAAGTGCAGGTTTTGGCTACAAAGAGGCATTGTTAAGTAACGTACAAGCGTTCCATTTTAAAGGCGGGCAGGGCGCAAAAACAGGTACAGGAGGACACTTACCAGGCAATAAAAATAAAGGCAAAATATCACAAGTTAGAAACTTAGCGGAAGGCACACCAGCTATCTCCCCGCCTACGTTTAAAAATCTTTCATCGGCTTCTGAGTTTAAAGATTTTGCCGATCGTGTTAGAGAAATTACAGGGGGTATTCCGATTGGTTTTAAGTTGAGTGCAAACCATATCGAGGAAGATATTCAGTTCGCACTGGATGCGAGTGCCGATTATATCATATTGGATGGTCGTGGTGGTGGCACAGG
>JAGLDQ010000284.1 GCA_023145535.1 Cocleimonas sp.
TGTACTAGCGCAGCGTCATCAATTTGCGGCCAGCTTTCATCAATTAATAGCGTTGTTTTACCAAGCGCTTTCCAAAGCGTTTCACAGATATGTGGGGCTATTGGCGCGAGCATTAATAAAACCGTGGTGAATACTTCTTGGCGAATCGCATTACTTTGATCACTTTTATCATCAAACTTGGAGACATCATTTAATAGCTCCATATTGGCAGCAACGGCTGTATTGAAAGTAAAACGACGTGTCATATCATCGCTTACTTTTTGCAGTGTAAGATAGAGTTTACGACGCAACGTGGCTTGCTCATCCGTCAAATTAGCAACCGCTAACGCCACTACATCATCTGATTCAATATGCTCATGCACTTGTCGCCATAAACGCCGCAAGAAACGATGCGCCCCCTCTACACCGGTATCTGACCACTCCATGCTTTGATCTGGTGGTGCAGCAAACATTGAGAACAAACGCAGGGTATCCGCACCGTATTGATCAATCAGTATTTGCGGATCAACACCATTATTCTTTGATTTTGACATTTTACTCATGCCATCGGATAACACCGGCTTGCCGTCTGCACGTAGGGTGACACTTATTACCTTGCCTTTATCATCGTGCTGTACATCAACGTCATCAGGCGCAATCCAGTCTTGCCCACCTTTGTCATTTTCACGATAATAGGTATTGGCTAACACCATACCTTGGGTTAATAGCTTGCTAAAAGGCTCATCAGAAGAGACTAAACCTTCATCACGCATAAGCTTATGAAAAAAGCGCGCGTAGAGTAAATGCAATACCGCATGTTCGATGCCACCAATATATTGATCCACAGGCAACCAATAATCGGCACGCTTATCAAGCATGGATTGATCATTATCTGGGCCTGTATAACGCGCGTAATACCATGATGATTCAAAGAATGTATCAAACGTATCGGTTTCACGCGTTGCCTCTTTACCACAGCTTGGGCACGTTGTTTCGTAAAATTCAGGCATTGTCTTGATTGGAGATCCGCCTGTTTCATCAAACTCAATATTCGTTGGTAATTCAACTGGCAAATCTTTTTCAGGCACAGGAACTGCACCACAATCATCGCAATAAATAATCGGAATGGGACAACCCCAATAGCGCTGTCGTGACACGCCCCAATCGCGTAGACGATAATTAACCGTTTTAGCCCCTTTGCCTTGATTATTTAAGTATTCAGCAATGGCATCAAAAGCAAGCGCAGAGCTTAAACCATCAAATTCACCTGAATTAACCAATACACCTTTTTCGGTATAAGCGCCCTCTTCCACAGAAACCGATTCGCCATCAACAGAATCAATGACCTGCTTAATATCGATACCGTATTTTGTCGCAAACTCCCAATCACGCTCATCGTGAGCAGGAACGGCCATCACCGCACCAGAGCCATACGACATTAAGACAAAATTTGCCACCCAAACGGGAACTGATTCCCCTGTGATCGGATGAATAGCATGAATGCCTGTTGCCCTGCCTTTCTTTTCCATCGTTGCCATCTCTGCTTCGGCAACTTTGATGTTTTTGCATTCATTAATAAAGGTCGTTAGTTCTACATTATTCTCAGCGGCTTGTTGTGCCAAGGGATGCTGTGGCGCAACCGCAACATAGGTCACCCCCATCAAGGTATCGGGACGTGTCGTAAAGACTGACAAGCGACCCTCTGCATCTTCAATACCAAAACTCAGATCAACCCCTTCAGAACGACCAATCCAATTAGCCTGCATGGTGCGTACTTGGGCTGGCCACTCTTCTAGCTTTTGCACATCTTCAAGCAATTCATCCGCATAATCAGTGATCTTCAAAAACCACTGATCAATCTCACGTTGCTCAACAATCGCACCTGAACGCCAACCTCGACCATCTACTACTTGCTCATTGGCTAATACCGTTTGATCAATTGGATCCCAATTTACGGTTGCTTTTTTACGATAGACAACGCCTTTTTTAAGCAAGCGCAAAAAGAACCACTGCTCCCAGCGATAATAATCAGGCTTACAGGTGGCTAATTCACGTGACCAGTCATACGCCAATCCCATTTTTTTTAGCTGTCCACGCATATCACCAATATTATGATCCGTCCATGCCGCTGGGGGTACTTTGTTCTTAATCGCCGCATTTTCCGCCGGCAGACCAAATGCATCCCAACCCATTGGCTGTAATACATTCTTACCTAACATTCGCTGGAAACGCGATACCACATCACCAATCGTATAATTACGCACATGCCCCATATGTAGCTTGCCGCTAGGGTAAGGGAACATCGATAGACAGTAGAATTTTTCTTTATTGGGGTCTTCGGTGACTTCAAAGGAATTATTATTATCCCACATAGCCTGCACCGCCGCCTCTATGGATTTTGGATTGTATTCGTTTAGCATAATTTTTCTAACGTAATGAATCAATAAAAGTAATTAAGCCGTATAGAATACCTCGGTATAAGGGAAGTCGCTAGTGATGCGTGTGATAAACTTTGCTTTTCTTCTGAGAATGGTAACGGATGATAAAGTCACTAAATCTTCTTGATCTTGAATCGTATGCGCCAAAGTTATAGCATAACGTCCTAAACGAGGCATCAAGAAAATCAATTCGTTTTCAAAACCAAAAAAGTTTAGAAAAAATATCGTAGACTATACCTATTAAAGGGACTAAAAATCATCGATACGTGTTACAAGGTTAGGAACATACACGGAATTATAACGCAGAATTTTATTTCAGACTGCTATGCCTGCGGTACAAAAAGGCAAGTTAAATTTCAGCGTGTTTATTGAATCCTCAGTCCTAAATATCAAACTAAATCAAAGGAATTACCATGCTAAACCGTAAAAATATTATAAACCTACTATGTGGAACTATGTTGCTGGGCGCTAGCTCACTCAGTTTTGCCGATATGACCTTAAATTCTGATCGCTCAAGCCTGTCATTTTTCTCTGTTAAAAAAGGTACAGCAGGTGAAAATCATACTATTCCTAAACTTTCAGGCACACTCAGTAGCGCAGGTGATTTAAAAATTGTTCTGGATTTAAAAAGTGTCCATACCAAAAATCCTGTGCGTGATGAGCGCATGAATAAATTTCTCTTTGAGACAAATAAATACCCCGAAGCCACCCTAACTGCAAAAATTACGGATGATTTATCCGGTGATGGGCTTAAAATAATTGAAACAGAAGCAAGCTTAATAATGCACGGTATAGAAAAGAAAATTAAAGTGTCTGCAACAGTGATTCAAGTGGGGAATAAAGTGATCGCAAGCAGTACAAAACCTGTGATTATTTCAGCTCTTGATTTTAAGCTAGAAGGAGGCGTTGCTAAATTACAAGAACTAGCAAAACTCTCTTCAATTGCTTTATCTGTACCCGTGAGTTTTGTTTTAGTCTTTGACAAATAACAGCAAGCTCATGAAAAAGTGGAAAAATTACCTTTTTTCATTTTTACGAAGGTATTGATTCTAGCATTCTGACTAAATAATGATACTGATCATCTAATTGAGTAAAATCCGCTCTGCACGATTTTTATAAAATGGTATAGTCGCTTTTGCGAAAAGGGAATGCTTGAATTAGGAATGTACTCCCCAATGTACAAAAAAATTCAAGCGCTACAAATAAAACTATATTAAAAAGGAATTTCAGTATGCATATGGCAATCAAACCTGCCCTATTCAGTTTTTTCTACACGCTTTTAGTTATCATTCCACTATTACAAAGCGCCGCAAATGCCGCAACGCCGTCAGTACGCAAGAGTTTGATTAAATCGTCAAATATAAATATCAATGAAAAATATACTTTCAAGTATTGCAACCCATTAAGAAAGAAACCCTTTGATCCAAAGAGCAACAAAAAAAAATTACTGGTGATTGGTGATAGCCAAGCCTGTGATTTTCTCAATAGCATCAAGGAAAATGGCTTTTTTAGAAATTATCAGATTAGCATGCGCTACATTCCCTATCAGTGCCAGCCTGTTTTGAGCAACCACCCTTCACATTTTATTGCCAATAAAGACCGCGCAATTTGTGAAGATGAAGAGAGAACGGATAATCTTGTGCAAGCAAAAGAGCAGATAGAAGAAGCCCATTTAATTATATTTTCTGCTCGATGGAAGCTTAAAGCTGCGCAGGCTATGCCACATACCATTCGCCATTTAAAGCTAAAGCCTTATCAGCGAGTGGTCGTATTAGGCAGTAAATCTTTTGGTAAGATTTCAATTAGACGCTACTTAAATATGTCCGATAGAAAACTACTGGGTCTGAAAAATGACATCGATGAGGAAGTAGAGCAGGTTAACTCTATTTTACGCTCCCGCCTTAGCCGCCGAGTTATTTTTATTGATCAATATAAACTCATCTGTGGATCAAGTAGCGACTGCCCTGTTTTTACAGGCAATCTAGACCTTATATCCTACGATGGCCGACACTTAACAAAAGCTGGCGCGCGCTTTGCGGGTAGTAAAATCTTTAAGAATAGTGGACTTAGCCAAATGTAGACTATATCTCTTGTGCTTTAGGGGCTTGCTTTTGCTTAGGTATTTCAGGCAGGGCTTTATCCAATTCACGCTGCAACTCTTTAGCACCCTCTTCCAGCCCTTTACTAATTTCATCCATTGAATCTGAGAATGATTGATCCAGTTCTTTAATACCTTTTTGCATCATATTATTTAACTGATCAAAGACATTATTGACCGTATGTTTAATCACTGAACC
>JAGLDQ010000285.1 GCA_023145535.1 Cocleimonas sp.
AATTATTTATCTGAAAGACTATATTCGTACTTAAAAGAGTGGCGAGCGCCACAAATAAAAATACCGAGGCTGAAGCCACGGTACTAGAATCAGGGTTATAAAACATGGCAGAAATAAAAGAATACGTCGGCACTTTCACTCCAAATGATGCAAAATTTGGCATCGTTGTCGCGCGTTTTAATGAGTTTGTAGTAGAAGCCTTATTATCAGGCGCACTTGATCAATTAAGTCGTCATGGTGTTGATCATGCCGATATAGAAATCTTGCGTGTTCCTGGTGCTTATGAAATCCCCTTCATGGCTAATCTCATGGCGGAAAGCAAAAAATACGATGCTATTATTGCATTAGGTGCGGTTATTCGTGGTAGTACACCACATTTTGATATTGTGGCAGGCGAGTCGGCGAAAGGCTTATCGAATGTAGCCGCCAATCATGGTATCCCTGTGATCAATGGCATTATCACCACCGAAACAATTGAACAAGCGATTGAACGCTCTGGTACAAAAGCGGGTAATAAAGGTTCAGAAGCAGCAGTGGTTGCGATTGAAATGGTTTCACTCATCAAAAATTTTAACGCATAAAAGCAATTAAAAACGGTAGTTACCCTATGGCTATAGATCCCAAACGACAATTTATTGCACAGCGTCAAGTTGCCCGCAAACTAGCACTTATCACCCTTTATCAATGGCAAATGACCGGTAATAGCTACCATGATCTCTATGTTGGGATTCAAGAAGATAAGGAGTTGGCAAAAGATTTTGACAAAGCGGATGCCGCTTATTATCAATCGCTCTGTAAATATGTCATTGACAATGTAGAAGTGGTGGATGAACAACTAAAACCATTTTTAGATCGCGACCCAGAACATTTGGGCCAAATAGAACGTGCGGTACTACGTATGGCAACGGCTGAATTGCTTAATCATTCGGAAACGCCTTATAAAGTTATTGTGAATGAAGCGGTTAATTTGACAAAGAAATTTGGCGCAGATAAAGCATATAAATTTGTGAATGGGGTTTTGGATAAAGTCGGACAGAGTATTCGAGTTGACAATTAAGGTTAAACACCTTTTTCTCCCTATTGAAAGCGGCTGGCTAATGATAGGGAGCAATAGACGATCAATTTTTGGCATCCTTCGTCTGTGCTAAAAGTAGTTTACACTTCGGTTAATCGTAGAGTCGGTGTAGCTTGCGTAACCAACCCTACAAAAGAGAATAAAGTGTCAACTGAAATAGGAAGGATGCCCAATTTTAACATTTAATTAAGCTGAATCCGCTGACCCCAAGGCACTTGCCCCTTACCTTTAACCAGCCAAATCACCTGATAATTCGGCGCATAAGCAGGAAAATCACCCTGCGTATCGGTAAAATAAATCACAATATCAGGCTGACTGTCCTGCTGCTCTGCCCACTTAAATACAGGACGAAAATCCGTTGTACCCCCGCCTGCCATTTCCTCAGCTAAAGTCGCTTCTTCCCAAGGCTCAAAAACAAGAGGAAAACCCTCCACAATATCAGAATCACATGCAATGAGTGTAATTCGTGCGCGCATTTGTCCTTTAATGGCATTAATTTCAGATAGACATTCATTCAGCTCTTTATCACTAACCGAGCCACTCACATCCAATCCCACGAGCACATTCACTTCACTACTTTTTAAGGTAGGATAAATAGCAGGATCGCCACGTCGAGTTGAGGGGCGCATATAGCTATAATCATCACGCGCTACCGCCGTCATATAACGAGCAAGTAAGGCACGCCACGGTAAGCGCGGTTGCATGAGTACCTCTACCAAGCGCTTCATGACACCACTTAGCTTGCCTGCCTGCTCCGCCTGTTGTGCTGCACCCGCCATACGTTGCTGCCATTGAATACTAAGCTCCGCCGCTTCGGCTTGATCTAGAGGCGGCGGAGGCGCGGTATTGCCACCTGCACTTTCATCAAACGCTTGCTTGCCTGAACCTTTTGAATCGTTATCATCAGGATCTTTAGTCTTTCCATCCGACTTGCCCTGCTTGGGCGGTGGCTTATTGTCACTTTGCTCATCCAGTGGATCTTCTTCTTGATCCTGTCCCCCGTCTTTAGGGTTATCCTGCTGATCATAAAGATGCTGATCCATCGTTTCACTGTGATCATTATCACTCAGTAAGGGGTAGATCTCCTCCGCCGACATGCCCGCATATTGCTTTAAGATCATGACATTGGGCGGCGGGGTTAATCCATCGGCAATCAAAATAGGATTAATGGCATAGTCACAAGCAAGATCCCAACGATGTTTAACCCGATGCTCCTTGCGTGCAAAATGCGATAAAGCGCAATGCAATGCCTCATGCGCCAAAACAAACTGCATCTCCATAGGACGTAGCGCTTCAATATATTCAGGATTATAATAAAATTTTCGCGCATCCGTGCCTGTAGTTTTGCACCATGCCGAGCTAGCTTCTTGCAGGGGCAAGCGTAAAACCAAAGCACCAAGGAAAGGTTTGTCTAGGATTAACTTAGTGCGCGCAGTGGCTATTTTTTGCTGTATTTGATCGGTGTCCATAGAGTGCTATTCAGTGTCGTGATTATCATAAAAGAGTGGGGAAAGAACTAAGCTATTATCATTTTCACATACCGTAGGCGGTGATTTTTAGCTTATGTTTTCCACTATATA
>JAGLDQ010000286.1 GCA_023145535.1 Cocleimonas sp.
GTAGCACCTAGTAGTAGCACAGACGATCAAGCGAGTAAAAAAAAAGTTAACGTAGCGGACACAACAGCAACAAACAGCGTAGAAACAACAGATTCCGCCGCTAAAACAGATGAAAGTAATACGACATCAAAATCTAACCGCACAATCACTGCCGCCGCAGTCGCTACGGCAACAATAGCGGCACAAAATAGCCAATCATCAACGGAAGGTAATTTAGCTGAAATTTATACCCAATCTGCAAATGCACGTGGAACGGTTGTTATTCTGCCTGGATGTGATTATAAACCTAATACAGAAGGCGGCATGGTATCCGCATTACATAAAAACCTACCGAAAAAAGGCTGGAATACGCTGTCATTTCAACTCCCAACGTTAAGTAGCACCAGCACATTTGAAGACCTTAATGCCATTATGCCTGAGACGGCTAAAAATATTGAATCCAGTATCGCTAGGGCTAAAGAAAAAAGTGATACACCTATTACTTTATTAGCACATGGCTGTGGCTCACAAATAGCCTTAGCATGGATGGAAGTGAAAGGGAGCGACTCCATTGATGCCTTCATTGGCTTAGGCACTGGTATGATGAACAATGATGCAAAAGACACCAACCACTTACGACTTCCTCTTGAAGCAATGAAGTTTCCACAGTTAGATATTTTTGGTTCTGCGGACAATGAAGCGGTATTAAAAACGGCAGCAGAACGTTTAGGACATATTAATCGTGCCGCTAATGCGGCATCACGTCAAAAAATGATACGGGATGCGGATCATAAGATGACAGGCAAGGAAGAGCTGGTGACTCAAGTTATTGCTAAATGGTTAGATAAAAAGGCATTTAAAAAATAAGATCAAACCTTGCGCCCAAATTATTCTTTGGGAGCAAGATAAAGAAAACACGGCAAAAAATGATTTTAATGTACTATCTCCCTGTAGTCACACTATAATCCCCGCTTTCCTCTTACCCCTCATAACTATCATGCACATCCCTCAAACTTACGATGTCATCGTCATTGGCGGCGGACATGCTGGCACAGAAGCTGCTCTAGCGGCTGCCCGTATGGGACAAAAAACCCTCTTACTGACCCATAATATTGAAACCATCGGTCAGATGAGTTGCAACCCTTCTATTGGCGGCATTGGCAAGGGTCATTTAGTGAAAGAAATTGATGCGCTGGGGGGCGCAATGGGAGTAGCGGCGGATAAAGGCGGCATCCATTTTCGTATTTTAAATTCACGCAAAGGGCCGGCGGTACGTGCGACCCGCGCTCAGGCTGATCGTGTTTTATATAAAGCCGCGATTCTTGATATTGTGCAACAACAAGAAAATCTTGATCTGTTTATGCAGAGTGTTGATGATCTTATCATTGAAAATGACCGTGTTGTGGGTGTTCTCACTGAAATGGGGCTTAAAATTTCAGCCAAGTCCGTTGTTTTAACCGTTGGCACTTTTTTGCGCGGTAAAATCCATATTGGGATGGAAAATTATCAAGGGGGGCGTACAGGAGACCAAGCCTCTATCACACTGGCTGATCGCTTACGCGAATTACCGTTTCGCTTTGATCGCCTAAAAACAGGTACACCGGCACGTCTTGATTCACGCAGTATTGATTATAGCCAGTTACAAGCACAACCTGGCGATGACCCTACCCCTGTATTTTCTTATCTTGGCTCGCGTGATTTTCATCCACAGCAAATCGCTTGCCATATCACCCATACCAATGCTAAAACGCATGAAATTATTCATAATGCCTTAGACCGCTCACCCTTATATTCTGGGGTCATTGAAGGGATTGGCCCTCGCTACTGTCCTTCAATTGAAGATAAAATTGTGCGCTTTGAAGATAAAGACAGTCATCAGATTTTTATTGAGCCGGAGGGGTTAACGACTTATGAAGTCTATCCTAATGGGATATCAACTAGCCTTCCTTTTGATGTACAAATTGAATTAGTACGCTCTATTGTGGGCTTTGAAAATGCACATATCACCCGACCAGGTTATGCAATCGAATATGATTATTTTGACCCGCGTGACTTAAAACCCACCTTAGAAAGTAAATTGATTCAGTGTTTATTTTTTGCAGGGCAAATAAATGGCACAACAGGCTATGAAGAAGCAGCCGCACAAGGCTTGCTAGCGGGTGCAAATGCGGCACTACAGGTACAAGAAAAACCTGCATGGACACCAAAGCGCAGTGAAGCTTATATTGGTGTGCTCGTTGATGACCTCATTACAAGTGGAACCATTGAGCCTTATCGCATGTTTACCAGCCGTGCTGAACATCGTTTATTATTGCGTGAGGATAATGCTGATTTACGCCTAACGGAAGTGGGCCGTCAATTGGGATTAGTCAATGATCACCGCTGGCGCTTATTTAATGAAAAACGTGAACAAGTAGAGCAAGAATTACAGCGTTTTAAAACAACAATTGTACGCCCTACTGATATTTCTGAGGAAGAAAGCAAAGCGGTCTTTGATGGCACACTCAGTAGGGAATATCGTTTACATGAGCTACTGCGTCGCCCTAAGGTTACTTACGATGCACTCATTAGTTTGAAATGCGTTGGCCATCCTGTTGAAGACAAAAGTGTCGCAGAGCAAGTTGAAATACAATATAAATATGCCGGCTACATTGAGCGCCAACAAAACGAAATTGATAAGCAACGCCGCAACGAGGAAACCGCGTTACCTGAAAAAATAGACTATAACGAAGTACGTGGATTATCAAATGAAGCGCTGGACAAACTAAGCAATCAACGTCCTGTCAGTATTGGGCAAGCATCGCGTATTCCAGGCATTACGCCAGCGACTATATCGTTATTATTAGTGCACCTTAAAAAGCATAGCTATTCATAAGTCATACGGCATGTACTCCCTTAAGAATAAAAGAGCAAAAATAACATCAGCAGGCATTGGCCAAACTCATGAGTGAAATAACAAAAGACAATCTATGGACACAAGGACTCCATGCATTAAATTGCAATCCAAGCGCAGAACAGCTTGAGCGACTTAAACAATATGTTGCCCTTCTGCATCGCTGGAATAAAACCTACAACCTAACGGCTATCCGCGACCCTCG
>JAGLDQ010000287.1 GCA_023145535.1 Cocleimonas sp.
GAATATGAATGACAACCTAAATAAAACAGCATAATCTTGGATAAATCCTAACAATAACTCCAAGAGAGACGACTGTGAATCAATCGAGTTCTAATTATAAACAAGCACTGATTAAACTATGCAACGTAGTTGAGAAGGATCATCTTAAATCACATCAATTGAATGATTCTTATCGCTATTTAAGATTTTCGTCGTTGGGTGATGATGATACCGATCTCGCGTTAAGTGAATCCTTAACTTGTTTTAAGACAGCCACCTTATGGATTATTTTTCCGCATGTTGGTGCGGCAAGAAAAGCGGTTTTAATGGCGTTGGATGCCAGTGTGTTGATTCCGTTTCATAAGGCGATTGCTAAAATAGCGAAGGTTTCGCCTTATGATGATTTATCCACGTATTGTTTTGAAAATGATTACTCAACAAGCGGCCAGTACTTTAATCAAAAATTATTGGCGAAGGTGTCGGAGGGTGTGTCATCGGCGCTTATTCAGGCTTATTTAAAGTCTCTGCTGTCAAGTAAGCTGGGTTATCGAAATCTTGCCACGATGGTGAATGCTTATCTTGGGAATAATCAAGCGAAAATAGAAAAAGGATTACTACGCTTTGATCAACCTTCGATTAAAGCATGGGGGTTATTACCGTTTGAATCGCAACAACAAATAGCACAACGCTATGTCAGCTTTGAGAGAATGAAAGAAGACAGTATTCAATTTTATAATGATCGTTGGGACAATATTCAAGCCGCGATTCAAGTAGGGCTTAAAAACCTGAGTACGCGCGCAGGTTATACAACGCTTAAGGCATTGAGAGAGGATTTAGAGGATGCGTTTGAGCAAGAGAGGGTGCGTTATCTTAAAGCGAATCCTGTTGCGATTAGTGAGGTCTTATTTAAATCCCATCGAATCGCGCAATGGGAGGTTAAAATTGTCATTTCAGGGCTCAAACCGGTCTTAATCGTGACGTTAAAGAATAAAAAGAAGATAGAGCCTCCTGAGACTTTTATGCAAACGCCTGAATATACAGTGTATGCGGATGCGGTGGCTCAATTAGAAAAAATTGTTTTGCCTTTTAAGAAGATAAAGCCTTACGTTAAATACGTTAGCTTTTTTGAATTTGATAATGGTGAAGAAGTACGGGGGCAGGTGATTGATCAGGCATTGTTGGAGCAATCAATCGCCGATTTGCCCAAGAGTCTCCTTCTATCCTATCTGTTCGCATTAAAAAATAATGATGCCAAATATTATGATTTGGTCTTAATGATTGAAGCCTTTATTGGCATTAATCGAAAGCAATTAGAGAAAGGATTAGTCAGGCATGGTCAGCTTGCCTTGAAAGCTTACGGCTTGCTGCCTGTTGAATCAAGAAAAGAGCTGTTGCAACGTTATCAAACGTTGAAAAAAGCGTGGAAAGAGGCGACTCAATATGGGGCGGAGCGACAAGCGAATACGCGTGCAGCAGTTCAAGTGAGTCTGGCAAACCTTGCAACCCGTGCAGGTTATCCAGATGCAACACGATTGGAGTGGGATCTTGAAGGCGATATAAGCCGTGACGCACAAGCCTTGTTTGAATTTAAAACCCTTGATCAATGGGAGGTAAAGCTTGGGCTAGAAGGGATAAAGCCGATATTGCAGGTTTATAAAAAAGGCAAAAAGCTAAAAACAGTGCCAGCGGGTTTACGTAAAAATAAACACTATGCCGACTATCGAGCGGTCATTAACCAGTTAAAGGAGCAGGCACGGCGTTTTCGAGGCTCACTTGAAGAGATGATGATTAACAAAGAAACGGTTGATCGTGATGCGCTTAAAAAACTGTTGAGAATGCCCGTTATGCCGTGTTTATTAGGTAGTTTATTAGGCATTAATGAGCATAATGAAGTTGGGTTTATTAACACCGATTCACTGATGCTGACGGATGGTGATCAACACTATGCGATTAAAGAGTCGCTCCGCCTTGTGCATACCCATGATTTATTTAAGTTGGATGTCTTGTCCTATTGGCAGCAACAAATCGTGCATCAACAGATTGTTCAACCCTTTAAACAGGTGTTTCGAGAGTTATATCTTTTAACACCAGCCGAGCAAGAAACTAAAACGTATACCAATCGATTTAGTCATCGTCAGGTAGAAGGTGCAATGGCTTATCGTTTATTACAAAGCAGGGGGTGGAGTCAGGGTGAATTAATGGCGATAAAAAAATGGCCAGCACATCAGTTGCAAGCGCACTGGGAGTTTCCTGATCTTCGCTATTATATGGCCGCTAATGACAAATTGATGAGTCATCGTCTTTCATTTTTTCCTCAGGGAGACTTTCAATCAACCGTCGTGCCATTAAATAAAGTTTGCCCCATTATTTTTTCTGAAACACTGCGTGATGCGGATCTCGTTGTCTCTGTTGCGAAGCACGCTAATTCCTCAGGGTTCTGGTCAAGTGAAGTGCAGCAGCATCGCATTTCCGTCGCCAAGCATATTGCTGAAAACCTTGGTATATCAACACTACGGTTTGAGGATAAGTATGTCATCGTCACTGGCGAGTGGAATGAATATAGAATTCACTTAGGGACAGCCAATGCCTATTTAGGGGGGCAACATCTTTGCATCGGCGCTGGTTTTATGAAAAAAGGAAAAGCGATTTATTTGCCTTTTGCGGATACGGATATGACAACATCCGAGATGATTGCCAAGATTTTACTGTTAAAAAATGACAGTAAAATTAGAGATAAAACGATCTTGGATCAAATTATTCCTAAAAAATCAGCCGTGATAGGAAGGTAGCTATGTATTGTTATCATGTAAATGTATCCAGCCTTTGTTTTGGGGTGGATGAAAAAGGCATTGAGCCGATCCACTTTACCAGTGAGGTTGACGTTATAACGGTACGCGAACTCATTACTCGTACGGTAAAAAAACAACTGGATGCGCTACAAAAAGAACATTCAAGCGCAACAAAACGCATCAAAGCGTCACTTGAGCGACAGTATTTGTCAGATGAAGAGATTGCCCTAATGGCTAAGAAAGGTAGTGTTTATCTCGAAGAACAAAACAAAGGCATTGAGGCGAAGAAGGTTAAGAATGAGGTCTCACGGGCGTTAATCGCCTTTAGAGAAAAGAAATTTTTCATCACAATTAAGGGTGATCAACCTGAACAGTTGGACGACAATGTTGCATTGATGGAAAACACGGAAGTGCTGTTTCTTCGATTGATGCCATTAATAGGTGGTTAAGGACTGAGGATTCAATAACCCCGAACTCTAACTTGCCTTTTTG
>JAGLDQ010000288.1 GCA_023145535.1 Cocleimonas sp.
CTGAAACAAAAATTCTGCGTTATAGTTTCGGAATAGTTTCGGATGTTATTAAATCCTCCGTCCTCAGGAGACGCGGATCATCCCAATTATAATGCCAAAAGCGCCTGTTTAATTTTTTCTTGGTCACGAAGGCAAGCCGTTAGCTTGTCTTTAAATTCATTGGGATCTTTTAGCAAGACCATCTCACCTTCGCGTGGATTTAATGTATTGTTTAAACGCAACATCCAAAAACGCAACGCACTGGTACGTAGCATGGCAGTCCATGCGTCTTTTTCAGAGGGTTGTAGTGTACGCACTTTGTTATAGGCTGATAGTAACGTCATCCAGCGCGCTTCATCTAAACACGCGATGCCCTGATGAGAGCCAAAGCACCAATCATTTGCAACCACGGCTAAGTCATAAATATAGGCATCATGACACGAAAAATACAGATCGATAATGCCGCTGAGTACCAGTTTATTGTCAACACGATCAAACAGGGAGTTATCACAAAATAGATCGGAATGCGTAATACCAGAGGGTAATACCGCCCAGTCAATGGTTTGTTGGTCGTCTAGTGCTTGCTGTAAAAGTTGTTGATCTTGTGGAGTGAGCGCGGCGAGTAATGGGGTCGTTAACGAAGTTGACAAATCAGCGTTACGTTCATTTGGGCGGAAAGGCGCATAGGATTCACCGGCTAAATGAAAACGCGCAAGTGCATCGCCCATTAGTCGACAGTGTTCAAGCGTGACTTCTGATTGCGTTAAGGCCGCCCCCGTTAAACGCTCAATAATGGCGGCTGGTTTTCCACACAGTTGATTTAATAGCTGCCCCTGTTTATCGATCACGGGTGTGATGGTCTCTACCTGATGGGCGGATAAATGCTGCATTAGCCCCAGAAAAAAGGGAAGTTCTTCTGCACTATACGCTTCATAAAGGGTTAAAACATAACGCCCTTGGGTGGTGTTGAGAAAGTAGTTGGTGTTCTCCATTCCGGCGGTAATGCCTTCAAAATGGACAAGTTCACCGATATTATAGTGTAATAAAAACGGCTTTAATTCTGCACTGCTTACGCTGGTATAAACGGACATTATATTTCCATCATCGTTTCTTGCTCATCTTCTGAGAGTGGCTCGGTTATATCCTTTTGATGCTTTAAAATATACGCTATCGCGCTATCGGCATCATCAACGACAGTGAATAATTCAGGGTCATTGGGTGAGATCGTTCCTTCTTTGACGAGGGTCTGGGTAAACCAGTCAATCAGCCCCTGCCAAAATGCCGTATCAACCAAAACGATGGGTATGCGACGTGTTTTGCCTGTTTGAATGAGGGTTAGAATTTCAGCTAACTCATCCAAAGTACCAAAGCCACCCGGCATCACGACATAAGCGGAGGCGTATTTAACAAACATGACCTTGCGTGAGAAAAAGTGGCGAAAATATAAGGAAATATCCTGATAATCATTAGAGTCTTGCTCATGTGGCAGCTGAATATTCACCCCAATACTCGCAGAAGCACCTTCTTGCGCGCCTTTGTTTGCAGCTTCCATAACGCCAGGGCCACCTCCGCTAACAATCGAGAAACCTTCATCAGAAAGACGTTTGGCGATTTCTTCAGTGAGTTTGTAAGTGGGGTGGTCTCTCTCCGTGCGTGCAGAGCCAAAAATACTGACCGAAGGACGGGCGCGCGCTAGTTTTTCATAACCATTCACAAATTCACCCATGATTTGGAAGATTTTCCAGCTTTGGTGAGCAAGTTCTTGGTGGTCAATAGGGCTTAATGCCGCTTGTTTGCTATTTTTTTTCATTATTTTAGTTTTTTAGGCAATTATTTGAGTGGTTGTATTGTTCCTACGCTTTACCTCCCGCAGTCGATTTATGGGGATGCAGAGCGTGGGAACAATGTATTTACTCGTACAGCAGCCGCTAAGTTCGGCTTAATAATGAGTGAGAATTAAGGCCTCAAGTTACTTGTTGAAATTGGCAGGTGCTGTACGCGTTATAACGAATTATTCTGGTGTTGATGCGTTAATGGTTAAGGCGTGTAAATCGCCCGAGGTAATGGCAGAGTCAACGGCGGCATAGACCATTTGATGTTTTTTTAATGTATTTAAACCTTCAAAACTGGCGCTGATAACATTCGCTTGATACTTATAACCATCGCCTGTGACTTCCACCTGTGCATCAGGCATTGCGTTTAGAATCAATTCTGCTACGGCTTCATTACTAATACTCATAAGTTTTATCTCACATTAAAAAGAAACGCAGTATATTATTGATTGGTCAAGACATGAAATAAACTTATGGAGTTTAAGTGCTAATTTTCGTTAAGCAATGACCGTTGCTTGTTCTTGTGTCTCTTGCGCTAGCATTCTAACTTCGCGCTGTGGGAATGGAATTTCAACACCATGTTTCCCTAGTGCGGTTTCAATCTCCCAATTATAAGCGGCGGTTACCCGTCCAGGACGGTTAGCCCACTCTGCTTTTATCCAGACGACCAATTCAAAATCTAAACTACTGTCACCAAAGTTTTTTAAGCGGACTTGCGGATATTGGCGATCGGTTAGATTCAAGGTATAGGGCAATGCTAACGCGGCATCGACAATAATACGGCGTACGAGTTCTTTGTCTGTTCCATAGGCAACGCCAAAGGGAACTTTTATACGCAAAAAACGTTCATTCATCGTCCAGTTAGTGACGGGAAAATTAACAAATTCAGAGTTTGGCACAATAACGTCAATATTATCATTGGTATTAATAACGGTGCTACGGATATTGATTTCCCTGACTTCTCCGCGTGTGCCATCGGCGAGCATAATATAATCGCCGACTTTCATGCTGCGCTCAAACAATAAAATAATACCCGAGACAAAATTATTGATAATATTTTGCAGACCAAAACCGATGCCAATACTCAGCGCACTGGCGACTAATGCGAGTTTTGTGACATCAATACCTAAACTGGTAAAGCCGACTAATAATGAAATACCGACAATAACAAAGCTGATTATTTTCCCCAGCGTCATGATGGATGATTCTTGCATGCCACCACGGGTACGATTATTTACTTTTCTAATCGCATGTAAAAATAGGCGCGATAAAAACCAGCCAACAAAGAGTATGAATAAAAAACGCATTAAACCGATGGGAGTAACGGGCGTGCCTCCCATCGAGAAGAGAGAAGCATTCATCCAGCCAACAATTTTTTTCCAACTATCGCGCAAGGTTTCATCTGCTTTTTCAACCAGAATGGCGGCACCTTTTGCTGTTTTGCCTAGTTTGTCATCTGCAATCGCGGTTAGGAGTTTTAATTTATCCTGTTTTTCTTCGATCATGACTCCCTGTTCAAAGACAAGGGTTAAGGTATCCAAACGTTGTTGAATGGATTTATCATGCGTTTTATCTTTATCCAGTAGTGCCTTTTGGGAGTTAAGTGCATTTTCAGCTTTTTTAACATGGTTTCCCGCTTCTTTCATCCAGCTTGCGGTCTCTTTTATATAGTTCAGACTTTCATGGAGTTTTTTCCTGAGTTTACTGCGCTCTTGCTCAGAGCTATTTTTGTGTAAACTATTAAGATCGGTAATCAGCAAATGGGTGAGATGTTCGGTCTCAAGTTTACGTAGTTTAGCCGAGGTTTTTAGTGCTTCAAGTGAGAGTAACTGTTTAGCTGATTTTGTTTCTTCATCGGTGACAACAATCGAACGTTCGCTACTTTTTAACTTTTGCAAATCTTTGTTAACGGTTTCAATCGTGCCTTCTAACAAATTGGCAAACAGTCTCGATTCTTTAATTTCTTTTGCTTTAATCACCAGCTCATCAATGGCAAATTTATGTTCTTCACGCAGCGCCTGAAGCGTTTTATTCAGTATGTCTTGCCGTGAGCTCATTGCCTTTTCGGTTAGTTCGAGTAGTGATAGATTGACGCGTGATTTTATCCACTTTAAACCTTCAATGAGCTTATCGGTATCGGTTTCTTTTTGTTTCAGATAGCCTAGTTTTATTTTATTTAATGCACTATCGGCTGTTTTTATTTCTTCAAGCAGTCTTTTATGGTTAGTGTTTAATAATTGTAAATCGGAGTCGATGCTTTTAGTTTGTTTGATTAATAAAAAAACATCATTTAAAAAATAAAGGCGCTTTTCTTTATTCTTGACGCTCTTTTTTATGGGTAAGGGGGTATTTCTTTT
>JAGLDQ010000289.1 GCA_023145535.1 Cocleimonas sp.
TATTGCCCCAAAAAATTCGGCCAACCCTTCCCGTTGTGCTAAAAATAAACTCAATTTACAGCCTGAGCATCTTGCTCAAATCGGTACAGCTTTTATTCATCAACTCTCCCTTGCGCCGCTAACCGCCCGTGATTTGCGTATTTTAACCACGATTTATGATCAAACCATCGCCTACGATAAGCGTGAAGATGATATGAATGGGGTACGTTTAGAGCAGTTGACGGGGATTCGACGTGACCATGCGAATGCGTCTGTACGCCGCTTAGCCGCGTTAAATATTATTATTACCCATCAAGGGCATTATGGAAAATGGATGGCGATTAATTTCGATTTTCCAAACTGGGGAGAACCAAGTTCTGACTCAACGACCAATGATCCGCGTTGTTTATTATCGGCGGTGTATCAAAGCGCAGGGGCGGATGAAAAGGTTGAATTTCAATTGTACAGACCACCTGAAAAATGTAAAAAAGCGCCCTTGTTGACGATCGATGATGAAGAAAACAGCCTGCTAGCATCCTCTAATTTACTCTTACAACCCCACTCTGATTCTGTTAAATCAGCCCCTCTTGAACTGCATTTTCCTAATAGCTTTTCTAAAAAATTACGCCAATTGATTATTCGCCACCTTGCTCCCCTCAATCTTCCCCAACAAGCACAACGCCTCTTGGATTATTTCGCTAAGTGTCTACAGAATGGCAAAATACGCCACCCGATAGCTTATTTTATCAGCCTAAAAAATCGCTGGTTAACAGGATCACTGGATTTAAATGAGGATCAACCCGGCTTCACAACGGATGAAAAGAAAGGGCAACAGCAGAGGATTAAACAGCGTATCGCGTATCAACAAGCGGTAGCGGACATTGAGCAACTGAAAAGAAGCATCCATACCGTGATCAATAAGGAACACTGTCGTTTTGATGAAGCCTTGAGAAAAATGAAGTACACCGAACTTTGGGCAAAAGCAATTGAGTGCCTAGAGCAGACAAGAAAGGCTTGTTAAGGGATGAGATACAGGGTCGCATTATGGTGAAAGATAACCAAAATTTAAGGTGTGTTATCCGTCAACTATTCTCAAATAAACATCGTTACTATTTATCAAAGAATCAATCGAGCCTAATCCCTTGGGTTTTGATTTTTTCTATGATGCTAATAAAGCATCACAAATTGACTGTGTAATAGGATGACCCAGCTTATATTCCACATCCAAATAAATAGGGCTTGAATTGCATTCAAGAAAATAATATTCATTATTTTTAGTCTGTTTTAAATCAATGCCGCCGATTCTCAAGCCTAAATTTCGTGTTAATTGTTTGCAAAGATGCTGTGTTTCATCTGGTAGAGTAATTTCTGTATAGCTAATTTTACCTTGCTGATATTGTGCATTCCCTCGAAAATCCAAAGTGTCATCAGGTACATTGATTTTAGCAACAGAAACAATCTTGTCATTCACCACGACGACACGAATATCATCTCCTCGAATACGCTGTTGAAAAATAGCTGGTACTTCACGCACTTTTTTCAAAGTCTCTTCATTGATTTTTTCTGGTGTTAGGGTTAAAGCACCGCCTGATGCAGGTTTAAGGATAATATCTTGATGTTTTTTGATAAAGGTTTTGGCGGCAAGGTAATCATTGGTGATTAATGTCTCTGGCAAGGGGCAGCCTGTCTTCCTTAAGAGGCTGAGCTGGTAAGGTTTACGTCTTGATGTCGTACTCGCACTGGCAGGGTTATAGACGGGTATTCCTGCTTTTTCATACATTAAGAGTAAGCCCAGCAAAGTATCGCTGCGATCACGCTGACTACAGGAGGCACGAAACCAGCTTTCCCAATTCAGAGCTTGATGAGCACTCTGATCAAAAACCTCTTGTTGTGGAACATCAGGGGTCAGTGCAGGTGCGAGTATTGCTTGAATATGCTGTGGTGATATATCTATCTGATTCCAGATAATTTTCTCATTATGCCAAACAATGGGGGCATAAATACCATCATTTTGGTAGGGATCTATATTGATAACCTCTGCGCCTGACTGTTGCAATAACTTTATTTGATGAGCCGTTTGAGTGATAGAGGGATAACCCATGACAATGATTTTTTTCATTTTAATTAAATCCCAAATAGTTTATTTTATTGAGTGAGTACCCCATTAATGAAAATGTAATAGAGTACTCTTATCGTCCTTAGCTTCTTGTGCCAAGATCACCGACTGAACCACCATCCCAGCCTCTATCCGTTCCCATGCTATCGCGGATTTGATTATACTCATCCTGCGTAAGCTTATGATCAATGGATATATTGCCTGCAAACCCCCCAATGGTTAGTTTGATAGTATCTCCTACACTAAGAGTACCACTGCCATCTGCATCAAGGATTGTTCCCTCGTAACGTGTTGTACTTTGGTTGAAGAAATCACCCAATGCCTGTTGCTGGTTTTTACTTAAATCCAATGGAGAAGCCTCTTCATGCGGAGGTTTAATCCCACCATCCTCCTCGCCTAAAGCCATTGTTGTCATATTAGGTGGCGGAGGGGGTGTAATACCGCCGCCTTCTTCAGGAAAGGCTTGCGTGATGGGTGTACCACCAGCGTCATCAGATGGTGGTTTAATACCCCCATCCTCTTCACCCATTGCCATTGTGGTTGTACCAATCGGAGGCTTAACCCCGCCGCCTTCTTCAGGAAAGGCTTGTGTGATTGCAATGCCGCCATCACTTGGTGGCGGCGGCGGTTTAATCCCACCGCCCTCTTCAGGAAAGGCTTGTGTGATTGCAATGCCACCATCACTTGGCGGCGGCGGAGGTTTAATCCCACCGCCTTCTTCAGGGAAAGCTTGTGTTATTGCAATGCCACCATCACTTGGTGGTAGCGAAGGCTTAACTCCACCGCCTTCTTCAGGAAAGGCTTGTGTGATTGCAATACCGCCATCCTCTTCACCCATTGCCATGGTAGTAATATCACGGGGCGGTTTAACACCACTGCCTTCTTCTGGTAAGGCTTTTTTTACTACATCAGTCGGTGGCTTAGTTCCACCGCCTTCTTCCCCGATCGCTTGAGTTGTAAGGCTTGGTTTATCCTCACGATCATTACCTAACTGACTAATTATTTGCTCTAATAAGGAATAGATCATTTTAAGTAACTGACTTGCGCTTGATCCTGAGTTCCCCCATGGCATGTTTGTATTATTAAAATCTTTCGCCGCATCTTTGCTTGTAGAACCAATGTCTCTTTTAGTTCTTTCATCGTGTTGCGAAGAAATACCAGGCACTTGGTAATTGAATATACCATTCATTTTATTTTCTCCTAAGTTTATGAAAACCATCAGCACGATCACTAATCCTCCTCTTTAATAAAGCTTTTAGTAAAGCACCTAATGGTTAGTGATATGCTATGTCCCACTGTAACTAATGGCTTGAATATCCTGATTTATACAACTATATTGTCGATGGAAGGTGAAGTTAGTACGCTATTCAATGGATTGGAGTACTAAAATTAAAACGGAGAAAAATGCCTAGAATTGATCGGGTCTGCCTCCCCTTTTGATTTTCAAGAACCACCCTAAGGTCATTCGAAAAAATTTGAATACAGTCTGTAGGAAAGATGTGGATGAATGGCACCATAAAAATTTAAGTTCAGGGTAGCTGTTATACCCTAAAGGTATCCAATGAAAATAGTATTAGCCCAGCACAAAGATTTAGAAGATATCGTTGATATTTACAATCAGGCAATCAGGGTAGGGCATTGCACAGCGGATACTGAGCCATTTTCTACTAAACAACGCATGGCGTGGTTTGAACATCATCATGCTGAAAAATTTCCTTTGCTGGTTGCGAAGGATGATAATGAACTCTTGGGTTACCTGACGCTAAGCCCATACCGTGAGGGTCGTAAAGCTGTCCAGCGGACTGCTGAGATTAGCTATTATATTCATTACCAGCATCATCGCAAAGGGGTGGCATCCGATTTGATGCGTCATGCGCTTGATTTGTGCCCTTCTTTAAGGATTAAGCATTTAATCGCTATTCTTGTTGGCGGTAATCAAGGCAGTATTGGCTTATTAGAGAAATATGGTTTTGAGCGCTGGGGTTGTTTTCCTGAAATTGTTGAGTTTGGTGAGGATAGGATGGATCATCTTTACTATGGGCTTTCTCTTAAAGATTAGCTTCAGGTTTCCACTGTGATAGTTCAGCGCAGTCAATTTCCATCTTCCAGTTATCCACGGGTGCGGTGTCGATGCTTAAAATAGCCGTGGCGTTTAGTCGACTAATATACGCTTTGCGTGAGATGTTTTCTGCGCCCATGCTCATTAAGTGTGGATTTTCTATCTGGCAGTCAATCAGCTCATAGCCCCGTTGTTGCATGATATTGGCTAAGGCGATAAAGGCCATTTTTGATGTGTCACGTTCGATACTAAACATGGATTCACCACTAAACACACGGCCTGTATCAACCCCATATAATCCGCCAACCAGTTTGTTTTCGCTATTCCATACTTCTACGGAGTGGGCAATATTAAGTGTGTGTAAGGCGATATAGGCATCATACATTGCTGCCGTTATCCATGTGCCGTCGGTGTAGCTTCGCGGTGCTGCACAAGCGCGTACAACTTCTGCAAAGTTATGATCAAAGGTGATACGGTAGCCTTTATTACGCATGGTTTTGCGTAGACTACGGTGAAAATTGATTTTATGTGGATAGAGAACGGCACGCGGATCTGGAGACCACCAGTAGATAGGTTCTTCATCACTAAACCAAGGGAATATGCCTGAGCGATACGCATTGATGAGGCGCTCAGATGATAAGTCTCCTCCCATCGCGAGCAAGCCATCAGGCTCATCCCACGCCATTTCTACGGGGGGGAAGGACTCATCGCTAGCATAAGGGTCTAGGAGGGTGAGGAATGATTCGTTTGCTTGGCTCAAAATGCTTATTCTTTTTCGGCTAATTCATCTAAAAACTTTTCCGCATCAAGCGCCGCCATACAGCCTGTTCCTGCGGAGGTGATTGCTTGACGATAAACATGATCCATCACATCGCCTGCCGCATAAACCCCTTCGACGCTAGTTTGGGTCGCATTGCCTGAGGTGCCGCTTTGTACGGTTAGGTAACCATTTTTCATATCAAGATGACCTTTGAAAATATCCGTATTAGGGCGATGCCCGATGGCGATAAAGACACCGTGTACATCAATATCCTGTGTTTCATCCGTTTTAACATTCTTAATACGCATACCCGTCACGCCAGAATTATCGCCAAGCACTTCATCAAGCACATTGTCCCACATAATAGTGATATTGCCGTTGGTGGCTTTTTCTTTGATTTTATCGCGTAGAATTTTTTCTGAACGGAGTTCATCACGGCGGTGTACGAGGATAACTTCATCCGCAATGTTGGATAGGTAAAGTGCTTCTTCAACAGCGGTATTACCACCACCAATCACGGCAACTTTTTGGTTGCGATAGAAGAACCCATCACAAGTAGCACAAGCAGAAACACCGCGTCCTTTAAAGGCTTCTTCTGATGCTAGCCCAAGATACATTGCGGTTGCGCCCGTAGAAATAATTAATGCATCACAAGTATAGTTACCACTGTCGCCCGTCAGTTTGTAAGGGCGAGTGCTAAAATCAACGGTGTTGATGTGGTCGTTAATAATCTCAGTGTCAAAGCGTTCGGCATGCAGTTTCATGCGATCCATCAAAGCAGGGCCTTGTACGCCGTCATTATCACCAGGCCAATTATCCACATCCGTCGTTGTCATTAATTGCCCTCCTTGTTCCATGCCTGTCACCATCACAGGGTTTAGGTTGGCGCGTGCCGCATAAACCGCCGCGGTATAACCCGCAGGGCCTGACCCTACTATCAGTAATCGGCAATGTTTAGGTGTGTTTGTCGCGTCGCTCATGAAGCTCTCCAAAATGGGTTGTTATGTTTTTATTCTATTAGGAATCGTAATGTAATAATGACCAAATGATAACGCAGAAAGGCAAGTTAGCAGGATGGTTATGAATTGTTATTCCCCGTTAAAAGTGAAATTATGGGGGCAACTGTTAAGAAATGAAAGTGCTGAGAGGAAGTATCAGGATAAGAGAATTTGTTATTTCTCCTTTTTAGCGGTTCTTTTTTGTTCTGATTAGCTTTATAATCAATAAGATCTTGATGGTTTGTAACCTAAATTATGCGATTTTTTTATCTCAATCAATGAAAAATGCGCTAAACTGAGTTTGTTGAGTGTTAGAATTCAGGTGAAAGTTTACGTTTTATTTATATGGAATTTTTATATAACTTTTGCTCTAATTGCATCGTTTGAAGTCCCAAAGAGTTGTTAGTGAAACTATGCGCAACTCCATTCATTTACAATACCACCACAATGCATCATCTGTCAGGGACGATAGAAGTGAATATCACTGTTGAAAATCAGGGGAATGATTTTGGCTGAAAAAATAGATTTAAATGATCAGAAACGAGTAAGTTTGCAACAAACAAGTATCTTGTTTTTCTCAGGAATAACGGCTGTTATTTTGCTGGCGTTATTAACCTACCATCCTAATGACCCCGGTTTATTTGTACATGACACCAATGCGGCGGTACAAAACAAAGCGGGCCCTGCAGGTGCCTTTTTAGCTGATATTTTAATGGGCTTTTTTGGTTATTTGTCTTACATTATCCCGATTGCCTTCCTTGTCTTAGGCTTTTCTCTATTCCGTAAGTCCTCTATTGATTTGAAAGGCGTTAACTTGTGGCTAACGTTGTTAGGTGCTTTTCTTGCTTTATTGTCAGGTTGTGGCTTGGTCACGATGCTTTGGCCTGAAAGTGATCTTATCTATAAAGCGGGCGGCCTCTTAGGGATTCTTGTTGCAAAGATCTTTGTTTGGATGTTAGGCCATTTTGGTGCAACCTTACTCTTATTCACGGGTTTCTTTGCGGGAATCACGTTAATTGCTGATTTTTCTTGGTTAAAAATCATTGATTATGTGGGTGATAAAATCCTGGGTGGTTTTGATAAAATATTTGGTGATGGCAGCAGCAATGATGATAAAGCGGATGTGAAAATAGACGATGGCGGAGCGAGCAAGAAGCCATCCATCTTTGCAACGCTAGGCGCTGGCGCGGCGGGGCTGGCGGGTGCGGTTAGTTTGCCTTTCTTGAAAAAGAAGAAAGAGGGCAGTCTCGATAGAGGCAGTGAAGATAAAATTCCTGTGGTTAAAGAAGTGGTTGCTAATGGTGATAGCAAGGAGCAAACATTAGGTGTTTCAGATGAGATCTTAAATGCTGATGCATCCGCCGCTAAAACAGCGCTAAAGGATGCAGAACCTGAAAAAGAATCGACACTAGATAAGGTCGCTAAAAAAGCGAAGCGCATGGTGCCACGCAAAAATAAATTAGCCCCTACCTCGGTGAGTAAAGCGATTACATTGCCGCCGCTTGATTTATTAGACAAAGCACCCAAGCAGCAGGGGCATTATTCAAAAGATGAAATTAATGATATTGCAGAGCGTATTATTAAGTCATTACAAGATTATGGCGTGCATGGCGTTACCGTCGAAAATGCACAACCTGGCCCTATTATTACACGCTTTGAACTACAACTTCCTGCGGGAACAAAAGTTAGCAAAATCACAGGCTTGGCAAAAGATTTGGCACGTAATATGGGGGTTATGAGCGTGCGAATTGTTGATGTGATTCCTGGTAAGACGACCATTGGTTTCGAAGTGCCGAATACTACGCGTGACCTCGTGGCTATTCGCGATATCTTAGCCTCAGATGAGTTTAAAAAGGCAGAATCACCCTTAACTTTAGTGTTAGGCAAAACGATTGGTGGTAAACCTTCGGTGGTTAATCTGGCAAAAATGCCCCATGTGTTAGTGGCTGGTACAACAGGTTCGGGTAAGTCAGTTGCGATTAATGCCATGTTGATAAGCTTGCTTTATAAGTCAACGCCAGAAGATGTTAGATTGATTCTTATTGATCCAAAAATGCTGGAATTGAGCACCTATGAAGGCATTCCTCATTTATTAACCTCCGTTGTCACCGATATGAAGGATGCGGCGAATGCACTACGCTGGTGTGTTGGGGAGATGGAGCGTCGTTATTCTGTTATGTCTCACGTTAAAGTACGTAGTATTGCAGGCTATAACGAAAAAGTCAGTCAGGCGATTAAAAATGGTC
>JAGLDQ010000029.1 GCA_023145535.1 Cocleimonas sp.
AATTGCGCCTTTAAATAAAAAACTATTACCACATCCCCCTTTATGCTTTATTAACGATGAAAAAGTAGTAAGCCAAGCAAAAGCAAAGCAGTATACTCGCAGTATGGTAGCTGTAGATTATTGGCATCATGACATTACTGGCAGCATTGTTTTAATTGGTAATGCACCAACCGCGCTTTTTCGTCTGATGGAGTTACTTGAACGCAATAAAATAGACAAACCCGCTTTAATTATTGGCGTGCCTGTTGGCTATACCGGAGCAGCTGAATCGAAACAGTATCTTTGGGAGCATCATCAAGCACTGGGGGTTGAGTGCATTGTGTTATTGGGATCACGTGGTAGTAGCGCCTTAGCAGCGACGGCTATGAATGCTTTATTAAGCCATTATCATGGTGTTACATTTTGATTCATGTGGTCGGATTAGGCTTAGGTAATAGCGAGACTTTGAGTCATGATGCGCTGCAAGCCATCCAAAGTGCAGCCCTTATTATCGGCTCTCAACGTCAAATATCCTGTGTGCAGTCATTATTAAACAATGATCAGGAACAACGCTATTACCCTCATCCATTTGCTAGCCTTAGCGCACAACTATCTACTTATTTAGACACATACCCTACAAACTCACTTTGTCTTCTTGCTTCTGGAGACCCGCTTTTTTATGGTATTAGTGATTTTTTATTGCGTCATTTTACAGCAAAAAAACTAACTTTTTATAGCAATACATCCTCAATACAAATAGCCTTTGCGCGCATTAAAAAACCATGGCAACAAGCGACTGTTATTAGTCTGCATGGTCGCCCATTGCATAACCTCATTCCGCATTTGGCAAATAATCCACTGATTGCACTATTAACCGATAAAAATAGCCATCCTCAAGCCATTGCAGAATTATTAAGTCAGCATGGCTGTCACAAGGCTAAACTATGGATTTGTGAAGCATTAGGCTCCAGTAATGAAACGATTTCTAGTTTTATGGCTAAAGAGCTAATAAATAACCCAAAAAAATTTCACCCATTACATATTACCATTATTGAAACAACGGTAGCGCATTGTACCTTGCCTAGCTTTGCTGGTTTTCAGGATGAATTATTTATGACTGATACCAATCAATCAGGAAAAGGCATGATCAGTAAGCGTGAAGTGCGCCTTGCTGCTTTAAGTTTATTGCAACCACAGACCAATGATATTGCATGGGATATTGGCGCAGGCTGCGGTACGATTGCCGTTGAATGGGCATATTGGAATCAGCAAGGGACTATTTATGCGGTTGAGCATCATGCCAAGCGCTTAATCTGCCTAAAGAAAAATAAGAAAAAATTTGGTACTAATAATTTACAAATTATTGCGGATAAAGCGCCGCAGGGATTGGATAACTTGCCAAAGCCCAATGCTATTTTCATTGGCGGCACAGCGGGTAAATTATCAGAAATTATGGATTATTGCTGGAATAGCTTGCTTGGAGAGGGTTGTTTGGTGATTAATTGCGTTACCGAAAGTTGTAAAGTAGAGCTACAACAGTGGTTACTGCAACAAAATATTGCAAATAATGCGCTGGAGTGGACAGATATAGCGGTGAGTAAAGGCGATCAATTAGCAGGGCAATTATTGATGCGCCCACGCTTGCCGGTACGTTTATTAAAAATAGTGAAGATGAGATGACAAAGAATACGGGTATATTTTATGGCATTGGTGTCGGGACAGGAGATCCTGAATATTTAACCTTAAAAGCCGTGCGTCTAATACAACAAGCGGATGTTATTGCTTATTTAAAATCGGATAAAGGCGTTAGTATAGCGCTCCATATTGCATCAGAGTGGATTAAAAAACAGCAAAAAATGGCCATTTTAATGCCCTATAAAACAAATCGTCAGGCCGCGAATAAAGCCTATGATACGGCGGCTGAAAAAGTTTCCAGCTATTTACAACAAGGCCTAAATGTTGCTTTTATATGTGAAGGTGACCCACTTTTTTTTGGCTCTTATATTTACCTACATCAAAGATTAAGCACTAACTATCACTGTGAAATAGTGCCAGGTATTAGCTCAATTAATGCCACAACCGCTTTAGCACAAATACCCTTAATCCAACAAAATGAGACCTTAGCGGTCGTTACTTCACGAAATACAGATGAGGAAATATTGGATGCATTAAGCAATTATTCGAGCGTTGTTATTATGAAGGCTGGTGTTGCGCGTCCACGTTTATTAGCACTAATTAAGCAAAGCAAGCGGTTAAATACGACTTGTTATATACAACGCGCGGGGCAGAAAGGGGAAGTTGTGATTCAAGATGTTAGCCAATTAACAGGGAAAGGAGATTATTTTTCATTGTTTGTTATAAGTTCTTAGGCTAAAGTTTTCACCTATTCTGAATAGGCTATGTACTTAGGGCTGAGGATTCAATAACACCCGAACTCTAACTTGCCTTTTTGTCCCAGCTTGAATGATCTCATTCGTTGCGTAGAGTGACTATGCGCCTCATGAGTTCATCCAATCTGAAACAAAATTCTGCGTTAAAACTTCGGGAAGTTAGTTCCTGCACGTTCCTTAGTTTTTCTACTTTAAAAATACGTGATAACTTTCACTCAAGCACTTATGCTAACGAATAAGACGGTGAGACGTTACACGTACGCAACGTCTTTACTCTAATTATTTAGAACTTTCAACAACCGAAACTGGTGGAGTATTACCACTAAATATACTCCCTGTAGGATTGAAACGTAGCCATACACCAAGCTCAGAACTAAAAACATTATCTCTAACAATCGTTCCATCAACAGTATGAACATCCGTCACTTCACCTGTTGTACCAATAATAATGTCTTTTCTTTCTGTATTTTTAAAGCGATTATTAGAAATAGTATTATTATCATCTTCAACAATCACTGCTTTTTCAGTATTATCAAATATATTATTAATAACTCTATTATTTTTTGCGAAATCTTCATAATATTTCTCACTATCCTTTGTCTTTATAACAGGATCGCCACATTTGAAGTTATTTAAATCTCGGCTTTGTCGAGACCCAATCCAGACACCCTTTTTCTCATCAGAGAAAGTATTATTTTCAATTAAATTAAAATTACTTCCTTGATAACGAGGCAATTGCTGAGCTTCTTCATAACGCTCATAACAATTTTTGTACATAAAAATTGCACCTCCTGAGTTATTTATAAACTTGTTATTTCGGATAGTATTGTAGGCTGAAGAATCAACCGCAATTGCTTCACGTTTACGAACACGAGGCTTACGTTTTCTTTCTTCGATATTATAGGTGCTATCACCATTTTTAGAGAACGTCGAATGACTGATAGTAATTCGTTGCGTGCCAGACTCTAGATACATCCCCATATCCGCTGCTCTATCAATGGTATTTTTATTAGCAATAAGATCCGTCACATAACGCTGTATAAAAATACCTGCTTTGTGACTTTTTATTATTTTATTATTTTCTATCCGTATATTTTTAGGTGAGCGCGTTCTTAAGCTGTTTTCTAATGCTTCAATATTACGCCCCATTTTCAAATCATCATTCGTTGATTGCTTAAGACCAAAGCTAATATTAAAACCATTAATATAAAAAAGAATATTACAGTTTTTTACTGTTACATTTTCTAAAAAATTATCTTCTGATCCTGAAATAGTAAAAGCTGTATTACGAGGAACTTCAGATACCTTATAACGTCGATAGAACTCATTCCTTTCTGTTTTTCCTAAACCATTTAATTCAGCACCATTGCAATCAAAGGTAATATTAGATTTAGAAAGGGTGAAAGTAACTCTATCGTAGGCGCAACCCTTTGGAATAGTTGTATTTTCAGTGATATTAATTGTTTTACCAGAATCCCACTTATCGCAATTAGCAGGGTTGCTATTCTGTATCGGTGTTCTAGTGGGTACTGAAAGATCAAGGAGTTTATCTGCATTACAAGCTGAAAGTAGTAACAGCGACGAGAGTATGAGTGTCATTTTCATATGGGATTACCTTTTAAACATTCTCTATTAGGATAGCTTATGTGAAAATGCTTTTCTTATTTATTCTTACAAAACTTAATATTTATCCCTGATAAGCACTCAGGGCTATCCTTTCAGGAGCGATATTCTATCGCAAAATATCAATGATACACACTGGGATAAACCCTTCCCTAAGCCTTACCTCCCCTTACCCATTTTTTTACCTTCCGCCGCACGACGCTTCCTTACTTCTTTAGGATCAGCGATCAGAGGCCGGTAAATTTCGACACGATCTTTATCCCGCAGGGCTATTTTCATCGTGGTTCGCTTCCCAAAAAGTCCAACGGCCATCTTATCAAGCTCAAGCGCTGGATAGTGTTCTAAGATTCCTGATTGGAGGATGGCATCCTGTACGCTCACGCCTGCTTTCGCTGTAAATGAAAGCAAGGTTTGCTCTTTTGGCAGTGCGTATACAACTTCCACTGTGATTTCGTTAGCCATATTTTACTTTCGCCCTTTCAACAAAAGAATCAACCATTGAATTTGCTATCTGATTAAAAATAGGTCCTATTGCCATGCCTACTAAGCGATTAGAAAACTCAAATTCTAACTCCAATGATATTTTACTCGCATTTTCTTTTAATGATTCAAAATGCCAAAATCCATGTAACTTTTTAAAAGGCCCATCCAATAACTGCATTTCAATCAACTCATTTTTCTTTAAGCTATTTTTAGTTGAAAATGCCTTATTGATACTGCCCTTCGCAATGGTAACCGTTGCTTCAACCATTGTGTTATCGCGCTTATGTTCCACAGAATCACCGCACCAAGGTAAAAACTCTTTATAAGCGGCAATATCATCAACCAATTGGTACATTTGTTCACTACTATAGGGGACTAAGGCACTACGGTTTACATTTGACATAAATAATTCTTACTTCCTTTCTGGGTAATTTAGAGTTGATAAGGTTATAATACAGCTATGGCTAAGAAACGAAAGAAAAAAGGACATGGCGGCAAAACGATCGCTACCAATAAAGTTGCACGTCACGAATACTTTATAGAGGACACGCATGAGGCAGGGCTTGTCTTGCGCGGGTGGGAAATTAAAAGTTTACGTGAAGGACGAGTACAGCTCAAAGAAAGTTATATTAACTTCCATCAGGGCGAAGCATGGCTAGTGGGCTCACATATCTCCCCCCTACTTTCAGCATCCACTCATGTCAATCCAAACCCTACTCGGCAACGCAAACTATTACTGCATGATTATGAAATTGTGCGTTTGCAAGCAACGGTAGATCGCAAGGGTAATTCGGTGATCCCTCTCAGTCTTTATTGGAAGAATAACCATATAAAAATTGAAATCGGTGTGGGTAAAGGTAAAAAACTACATGACAAACGCGCATCATCAAAAGAGCAGGATTGGAATCGTGATAAGGCACGCATTATGAAAAACACCTGATCTTGGCAAACTAGTCTCCTATACTACCATTCAAGCGGTATATTTATTACGACCAGAGGAATTTGTGTGCATTTAACAACCAATCAACTGCAAAATAGAGGGTTTTGTTCCGTTACACCTGTTCTTTAATGAAGATTTAGTTCATCTTAAACATCACTTTGATACAATCTTTATTCTAATACCCCTAACAAAAACAGATTGTATTTGTCTTCAAACTCTAGCCAATATGAAGTGTGTCTATGAATTATAAGAAATACCTCCTAGCGACCTTAGTAACAGCCCTTGTCACCATTAACATGGTTTCTTGCTCAAGTAATAATTCATTATTTAATCAGTCATCAGGCCGACTCCAAGACCCTCTCAGTGAACAATTTTATCATGTCATGGCGGGAGAGATGTATGGAGAAATGGGCAATGATAAACGTTCATTAGAGCACTACCTAAGAGTGGCGATGCAAAATAACGACCCTAATGTTGCAAAGCGTGCCACCCAAATTGCATCTCGCTCAGGGCAAAATAGCAAAGCGATCAAGATCGCTCAACGCTGGTTAAAATTAAATCCAAAATCACTTGAAGCGCGTCAATACCTTGCCTTATTATTATTACGCGAAAAAGAACATCAAAAATCCGCCGAGCAATTACATAAGACGCAAATACAACTTGATAAGCAAGGCAAAGAAGGTGTAGAAATCATTGGTGTCATGCTTGCCTCGGAAAAACAACATGAGTCTGTGTATCAAACCTACAAA
>JAGLDQ010000290.1 GCA_023145535.1 Cocleimonas sp.
AAGCTGTGTCCAAGTAGGTCGTCCATGATTACATTGTCCACTACGTTCAGTACGTTCCATGTCGCGTAGTAGGGCATTCATTTCTGGCACACTTAATTTATGGTTCGCGCGTACTGAGCCATGACATGCCATCGTTGAGAGTATTTCATTCATGGTTTGCTGAATGCGTTCGCTGCTTCCATGTTGGATTAAATCGGCCAATACATCCCTTAACAAGCTGGCAGTATCTGCACTTTTTAATAAGGAGGGTACGGCGCGTATAACGAGCTTTTCAGGCGCTAAGCGGTCTATCGAAAAGCCTAATTGCTCAAATACTTCAGCGTGTTCAATAGCGCAGTTGGCTTCTTTTTTACTGACGGCTACAGGGCTAGGGACGAGGAGTGGCTGAGAGCGTATAGTATCGTCTGCCATACTCTTTTTTAAATGCTCATAAGTAATGCGCTCATGGGCAGCATGCATATCGATGATGATTAACCCTTGTGCGTTTTCTGCCAATATAAAAATGCGATGTAGTTGTGCTAGGGCGAACCCTAGTGGGGGAACTTCGCCTGTGTCGGTGTAATTATTTTCCGTTTGTACTGACAATGAACGGGGGGTATCGCGATTTGAGTTAGGTACGTTGGGTATAAAGGGATTGCTATTTTTATGATTAGGGTTGGGATGTCGTTGCTTATAAATTTCCATTGATTCGCGTACTGGAATGCTTAGATTCGCTTGTGTATTCTGAAAGGGGTAACTCTTTGGGTTATTGCTTTGCGCTTGCTCATAAGTATTAGCGGGGGTGTTGTCAGGGGGATTGGAACCCTGCTCCATTTCATTGGGCCGAATATCAGCTAATGCCTTATGCAGTGTACGATAGAGAAAATCATGCACTAAGCGTGCTTCACGAAAGCGTACTTCATGCTTGGTAGGATGCGCATTAACATCCACTTTATCAGGGTTGAGTTCTAAAAAGAGTAAATAGGCGGGATGACGACCATGATAAAGCACATCTTGATAGGCTTGACGCACGGCATGGGTGACGATGCGATCACGTATAATGCGTCCATTCACATAGAAATATTGTAAATCCGCTTGTGAGCGTGAAAAAGTAGGGAGTCCAACCCATCCCCATAATCTTAACTCGGCGGCTTCAACCTCCACATACAATGATTGCTCCATAAAAGCAGGGCCAAATATCTCTGCTACACGTCGCTCCGATGAGGCGCGGTCTTTGGCGGGTTGTAAATGTAGAACCGTTTTACTGCCATGCTTAAGGCTAATACTGGTTTGGAAACGGCTTAAGGCTATTTTTTTAACCACATCTTCTACATGGCGAAATTCAGTTTTTTCAGTTTTTAGAAATTTTCGCCGCGCAGGGACATTGAAGAATAAATCACGCACATTGATGGTTGTGCCTTGGGGGTGGGAGCAAGGCTCTGGTGCATCAAATTCATCACTACCATTGCCTGATAGCGTCCAACTCTGTTGCTCATCTTCACTTTGCGAGCTAATCGTTAGACGTGAGACTGAGGCGATGCTGGGCAAGGCTTCACCACGAAAACCCAGTGATCGCACATGCTCTAAATCATCTAATGAGGTTATTTTACTCGTGGCATGGCGGCTTAAAGCAAGGCTAAGTTCGTTTTTAGGAATGCCACAACCATTATCGCGAATGCGTATACGCTTACTGCCGCCTTGTTCTATATCGAGTTCTATTTCAGTTGCGCCTGCATCGAGGGCATTTTCTAGCAACTCTTTAACCACTGAAGCAGGACGCTCAACGACTTCGCCAGCGGCTATTTGATTAATCAGGTGTGATGGGAGTTGTTGTATTGCCATAGTTAGGCTGCCAGTTCAGGTGGAGAGCATCTATAAAAAATGTCCATGAGGACTTTCATTGTTTCTCAGCATGGGGGATGACACAAAAGGTGAGAAATTGAAAGTCTTCTTGCGGAGGTTAATATCTTTACACTGAAATCTGCCGCAAATGTTTACCAACGGCGAGCAATGCACCGAATAATCCCAATGCACTACTTACCGCAAGAATAAATAGAGTCGCCTGAACATCCAATCCACTAATGGTAAAATGACTACCATACAAACGCGAAAGATCATTCACTGGCGATACCAGAAAAAGTAACGATAAGTGGACGATGACCAGACTTAGAATGCCGCCAAATAATCCATACCATATGCCACCATATAAAAAAGGACGACGAATATAGGCATCAGTTGCACCAATTAATTTGGTCACTTCAATCTCTTCTTTGCGATTTTCGATATTAAGCCGAATAGTATTACCAACGACTAGCAATACGGTCAAAGCAAGCAAGACAGAGATAACCAAGACGGATCTATCCGCAATATGCAATATTGCCAGTAATCGTTGCACCCATTCAATATCCATTTGCACCACATCGACATCAGAATAGAGCTCTAATTGCCGCGCTAGCTTTGCGAGATCTACTTTAGGATTGCTTATTAAGCGCATCCTTGGCGTAATAACTAAAACATGGGGAAGGGGGTTTTCTTTTAGGGTTTCTAATGTTTCTGCAAAGCCTGTTAATTGTTTGAATTTTTCTAAAGCATCGTCACGGGTTACGACTAAAACATGATCGATTTCATTCAGATCAGACAGTAATTCTGCACGGTCTTTTGCCTGTTGTTCCGTGATATTCTGCTTCATAAACAGCGAGATGGTGGGTATCTCGCGTTTATCATCGGTGAGAGTTTTTAGATTTAAGAGTAATAAATGTAAACCCGCCGGTAGGGATAATGCAATCGCGATGGCAGACAGTGTAATCCACGTTGAGATAGGGGTTTGCCAAAGTTGCTTTAAACTGTATTGAAAAGCTGTTTTATGTTGGCTAATATTGCTTAACGTTGGCGTTGTGGCTTGATGGGTAGTTGTTTCTTGAGAGCTTTGAGTGGTCATAAGGATTAAGCTCCTTGTACTTTTTGTAACACGATAATGCGTTTCTTCATTGTTTCGATGAGCAACTGATCGTGGCTGGCAACTAATACCGTTGAGCCTAGCTCATTGAATTGTTTGAAAGTGCACATAATATCATGTGCTAAAGCAGGGTCTAGATTACCTGTTGGCTCATCGGCAAGAATAATGCTGGGTTTATTAACAACCGCACGCGCAATACCGACGCGTTGTTTTTCGCCTGCGGATAACATGAGTGGGAATTCTTTTTCTCTGCCGAGTAAGTTAACTTTATCTAAAGCGGCATGAATACGGCGTTTTATATCATAAGTTGGCATGCCTGAAATCATTAACGGTAACGCGATATTATCGTAAACGTTGCGATCTGAAAGCAGGTGATGATCTTGAAAAATAACCCCAATATTACGTCGATAGGCGGGTGCATTTTTGCTTCTTAACTGTTGCAGATCTACCCCATCAACAATCACTTTGCCCTGATTAGGGCGCTCTAATAAGGCGATGAGTTTGAGTAGCGTGCTTTTTCCCGCACCAGAATGTCCTGTAATAAATGCCATTTCGCCACGTTGTATGATCAAATTTACATTGTATAGCGCAATCTGTCCTGTCGGATAGCGTTTGCTAACTTCTTTAAATTCGATCATAAGTAATGCAAGTCCTGAAGGGGTTGGTGAGGAGTATAAAGGGTAACATAATTCCACGCGCATTATCTAACTTGAATTCATCATAACAATTGATTTTATTGGTTTTCATGGGGTTTTTAGGCTCCTGTTTTTTCGTTTATAAACACCTCTCCTGCGGGGTGATTAAGATGAAATGCCGACTGGCAATGTGGGCCAGGGCTGTTCAATACTAAAGTCCTTTGTATACCAAAATATTATCTAGCGCTAACCTAATATTTCCCACTTTGTTGAACCTGAAAATATTAAGTACAAACGACCTCAGCAGGGCAAAAACACTCGGGTTTTTCCTTATTCTGCTTGCATCTTCATTCAGCCGAGTATCACGTACATGATGTATTCGATTCTCAATGCCCCAATGATCTCTAACCACTTTATTCGCCTCCTCTGCGCTAAGTTTTAGGTCGCAAAGGTAATAAGCCGTTTCCTCTGACATCTGAAACTGCGTAACATCAGTTTATAAGTTGCACACAGGGTTATTCAGGCTATTTAGCCACGACATCGACGATATTTAAGGTGAAATACAACACCGCTTGATAAATCAAGTGAGTCAACACTGATAGAGCTATGTCTCCCACGCGCTCTGATGCGGCTATTAATACGCATATTGACATCTTCACCACAACGAGACCATGATTCGCTCATGACCATCAAGTTATCGCGTACGGTGTAATCATCACCGTGTCGGTTACGTAGTTTAGTTTTTATTGTAGGGGTACGATCACCTGCAAAGAAGTAAGAACGGCGTAGCTCTCCTCGACCCTCTATAAATCCACGGAAATCAGCGGTCATGGTGGATACTTGAAAGCCATTAGGAATGTGCACAGGGATTGCAATATTACAGGATTTATTACCTGGCTCAGCAATATAGCGATCAAACAATATGCTTAGTGTTGCTCCATTCGGCGTGATGGCAAAGTCACTACTACCGGAAGGACAGCCACTGCCTGCAATCGCAGGGGCTTTAAAATGCACCGTATTATTACTTGGTGCAGCGGTACTACTGGTGGCGGTAATGGTTAAAAGTGTTGC